>JBJKRV010000071.1:0-3221 GCA_046704465.1 Opitutaceae bacterium
CTGGTGCGGCCCCTGGTCTGGGAATATCCCGACGATCCGGCCTGCTTCAACCGGGTCGACGCCTGGATGGTGGGCGACTACCTGCTGGTGTCGCCGATCGTCAGGTGGAAGCAGACCCATAAGGAAATCCGGCTGCCGCCGGGCGTTTGGTACGACTATTTCCGCGGCACGCGCTACGCCGGCGGGCAGACGATCGACTATGCGATCACGCCGGGGTCGTGGGACGACATCCCGCTGTTCATCAAGGACGGCGCGATCCTCCCGTCGATGGACGTGATGGACTACGTCGGCGAGCGGCCGGCGACGCGCGTTTATGTCGACGTGTTTCCGACCGCGCAGGAGACGCACTTCGACTATTACGACGACGACGGCAAGAGCTACGCCTATGAGCACGGCGCGTACTTTTCGCAGGTGCTCGGCGCGCAGACGGATGGCAACCGCGTGGCACTCGACCTTGCCGAGCCGACGGGGTCGTTTCATCCGGCGCTGAAATATTACCTCTTTCGGGTCCACGCCCCGGACACCGTCCGGGTGACGCTCAATGGCGCGGAGCTTCCCCGGGTCGCGGGCGTGACCGCCCTGGAGCGGGGCGGAACGGAAGCCTGGGCCACCGGCTCCGACGTCTACGGCCCGGTGACGTGGATTCGGGTGACGGCGGCTCGGGCGGCGCAGGTGGAGCTCATGGAGCAACCCGCGGGCAAGGCCGCGCCGCGCTGATACGTTTGACCGCGGGCCGGTGGCTCGCATGTTCGCCGGGTCCGCCTTTCCTTTTCGCCATGCCTCACGAGCCCAATCCCGATCGCTACGCCAATCCTTCGCTTTATGCCCGCTGCGGACGCAGCGGCGTGAAACTGCCGCGCCTGTCGCTGGGCCTGTGGCACAATTTCGGCGACGACGCCGATCCTGCCAACCGGCGCGCGCTCGTCTGTCACGCCTTCGACCGCGGCATCATTCACTTTGATTTGGCGAACAACTACGGTCCGCCGCGCGGGGCGGCGGAAGCCAACTTCGGCTCGATCCTGCGCTCCGAGCTGGCGGCGCACCGCGACGAACTCATCATCTCGACCAAGGCCGGCTACGACATGTGGCCCGGTCCCTGCGGCGACGGCGGTTCGCGCAAGTACCTGCTGGCCTCGCTCGACCAAAGCCTGCGGCGCCTCGGCCTCGACTACGTCGACATCTTCTATTCCCACCGGCCCGATCCGGACACACCCGTCGAGGAGACCATGGGCGCGCTCGCCCAGGCGGTTCGTTCCGGCCGGGCGCTCTACGTGGGCCTGTCCAATTACGATCCGGGGCAGACGACGCGCGCCGTGGCAATCCTCCGCGATCTCGGAACCCCCTGCCTCATCCACCAGCCCCGATACAATCTCTTTGCCCGTACCGTCGAGCAGGGCCTGCTCGCGACCCTCGAGCGCGAGGGCATCGGCTGCATTCCGTTCTGCCCGCTGGCCCAGGGGCTGTTGACCAGCCGGTACCTCGACGGGATTCCGCCGGATTCGCGCGCCGGCCGCGACGCGCGCTTCCTCAAGCCGGCCGACATCACGCCCGCGAGGCTGGGGCAGATTCGCGCCCTCAACGCGCTGGCGCAGGCGCGGGGCCAGTCGCTCGCCCAGATGGCGCTCGCGTGGATCCTGCGCCAGCCCGCCGTCACCAGCGCGCTGATCGGCGCCAGCCGGGTGCAGCAGATCGACGACAATCTCGGCGCGTTGCGCCGGCCGGACTTTTCGGCGGACGAGCTCGCCGCCATCGACCGCGCCGCCGGGGGTTGAGGCGGATGCAGGCGCATTAGGGCGTCTGCTGCGCAGGATCGGCGCGGAAAATATCCGGTGCGGTCCGGGAGTTTGTTTTGTCGGCCGGAAGCGCGCGCGCATACTCGCGTTCGCCGCTCGACTGACCACGCTCCGTGCATCCAGCTTCACACCGGCCGGAAAACCAGCAGCCCGATTCCGCCATGCGGGGGGTGTCCCGCCGCGGGTTCCTGAAGGGATTGGGCACGGCTGCGATCACGGCGGCGGCCGCCGGAGCCGGCAACGTGGCCCACGGCCTGGAGCAGGCCAACGCGGAGCGGTTGCAGGGACCCGGTGCCGTGCCCGTGACGCTGGCGATCAACGGGACCCGGAAGACCTTTCGACTGGAGCCGCGCGTGACGCTGCTCGAAGCCCTGCGGGATCACGCGGGATTGACGGGGGCGAAGGAGGGATGTGATCGGGCATCCTGCGGCGCCTGCACCGTGCTGCTCGACGATGCGCCGGTCTACGCCTGTTCGATCCTGGCCATCGAGGCGCAGGACGCCGCCATCACCACGGTCGAGGGGTTGGGCCGCACCGAGGCGCTCACGAAGCTGCAGCAGATGCTGGTCGAGAAGGACGGGCTGCAATGCGGTTATTGCTCGCCCGGCATGGTCATGGTCCTGACGGCGCTCCTGCGCCGCAATCCGCATCCGACCGAGGCCGAGGTTCGCGAGGCGATCTCCGGCAATCTCTGCCGCTGCGGGTCGTACCCCCGCATCGTGACCGCCGCGCTCGAGGCGGGCGGCACCCGGACGGCCGCGAGGTCGCAGTTGATTTCCTCTTCCGCTCATGCCCTGGCCTAAGGAGACGAAATACCTGGGGAAACCCACGCCCCGGGCGGAGGGACCGGCCAAGGTGGCGGGGCGGGCCAGGTTTACGACCGACGTCGCCCCGCCCGGAGTGCTCTACGGAGCGATCTACCGGTCGCGATGGCCGGCGGCCCGGATCCGTTCGATCAATCTCGACAAGGCCCCGGCGGCGCCCGGAATCCGCGCGGCGCAGACGACGTGGGAAGGGGAGCGGATGGTGCGATATTACGGCGAAGACCTCGCCGCGATCGCCGGCGTCAGCCGCCAGGCGGTGCTGGACGCGCTGGCATTGATCGAGGTCGACGCCGAGCCGGTGCCGTTCGTCGTCAATGAGCTCGACGCCGTGAAGCCGGACGCGCCGCGCGTAAATCCGGATCAACCCAATCTCGGGCAGGGTCGCCCCCGGACCACCGGCGACGCCGCCGCGGCATTGGGATCGGCCGCGGCCGTCGTGGAGAACGTCTGCGCCACCCCGGTGCAGATCCACCATCCGTTGGACCCGCACGGCCACGTCGTGCGGTGGGACGACGATGAGCTGACCTCGTGGTCTTCGACGCAGGCCGTCTACGGGGTCCGCGAAGTGTATGCCCATGTCTTCGGCCTGCCGCAGAGCGCGGTG
>JBJKRV010000072.1:0-4679 GCA_046704465.1 Opitutaceae bacterium
GCGCCCAAGGCGATCCTCGAGGAACGGCTGGAGGCGGTCCTGATGGCGCAGCGGCTGCATTACGAGCGCCGGCTGCCGTTGCTCGCGGTCATCGCCACGGCGGCGCCGCTGATGGGTCTGCTCGGAACCGTGATCGGGCTGGTAAAGACCTTCGCGCTGATCACGGTGTTTGGCACCGGCAACGCCGCGCGGCTGGCCAGCGGCATCTCCGAGGTGCTCGTCGCAACGCAACTCGGCCTGGTGGTGGCGATCCCGACCCTGGTGGCGCACGGCTTCCTCGCGCACCGCATCCAGAAGAACCTCTCCCAACTCGAGCGCTACGCCCTGGAATTTTGCACGGCGGTCGACACGGCCCGGGCCGGCTCCACCGACACCGCGCCGAAGGAACCCGTTCCGGCATGAAGCCGATGCTCGAGCTGATCGACAAGGGCGGTCCGGCGATGATCGCGAACATGGCCCTGGCGGTCGTGCTGTACGCGCGGTGCTTCCGGCTGCTGCTGGGCGTGCAGCGGTCGCGGCGGCTGGTACGGCGGGCGGCCGGCCAGGCGGCGGACCATTCGGCCGCCGGCCGCCAGACGCAGGAGGCGTTGCAGGATTGGTTCCGGCACCAGCGCATCGCCCTCGGCGCGATGATCGCCGCCGCGCCGCTGCTCGGCCTGCTCGGCACCGTCAGCGGGATGGCCAAGACGTTCAACGGTCTCTCGGCGACCGTCGGCCAACGGTCGATGGAGGGGCTGGCCCAGGGCATCTCCGAGGTGCTGGTGGCGACGGAGTCGGGGCTGCTCGTCGCGTTGCCGGCCCTGGCGCTGGTGTACGTCGCGCACCGCGAGGTCCAGCGCCTCGTGGCGCAAATGAACGGCTTTGATCCGGCCGTGGGGAGGATGCGCCGATGATCGGGCGGCGGCACGGCCACAGTCGGTTCGAGACCACCCACGTCGACATGGTGCCCATGGTCGACTGCGTGATGGTGCTGGTGATCTTTCTGATGATCAGCAGCGCGTTCGTGAACGATCCGGGAGTCGAGGTGCGCAAGCCCGACGTCTCCGGCACGGTCAGCGTCGAGCAGAACGTGCTGTTCATCGCGATCACGGCGGACAACCGCATCTACTTCGACGGGCAGGAAATCCGCGTCGACCAGGTGGCCGACGTGCTGAAGCAGGCCGCGATCGGCCGGGCGCCGGCGGTCATCATCCGCGGCGACCGCTCGTCGAACCTGGGCACCTTTGCGGCGGTTTACACGGAGGCCAAGCGCGCCGGAATCGAACATGTGGAATTTGCGACGAACCGGGCCAATTGAGGACTGGGGATGAATCGGATCGCGAATGCCGCCGATGAATTTTCAGTTCGGGAGGAGGCGCTATGTTGGTTCGCCGGCCTCGGGTTTACCCTTGTCTTGTTCTTGGGCCTGGCACACTTCGAGAACGTGAGCCCGGCGCCTCAAACGGAACAGATCATGGATCTGAACGTGGCGTCGGTCCCGTTCGAGCCGCCGCCTCCGCCCCCCGCCCCGGTGGCTCCGCCCAGGCCGGCCGAAGACATGGTGGCGCTGGCCGGACTCGATGTGGGGCGGACGGACAGCCCCATCCATATCGCCGTCGTTCCGCCCGACCTGGAGGCGCTGGTACCGACCACACACGAGCCGACCGGTGCAATCGTCAAATTCGGCTATCTGGACACCCGGCTCAAGCCCCGCGTGACCCCCGTGGTGGATAGTCACCATATCTATCAGGTGAGCGAGGTTGACCGCCGACCGCAGGTTCTGGTTCGGGTCGCGCCGCCGGGCGTCGGGCGTTTCTTGAACGGCGTGCGCAGCATGCGGGTCGACCTGATGTTCGTCATCGATGTGGACGGCCGCGCCGAGGGCGCCCGCGTGATCGAGTCGTCGGGGAATCCCGAGTTCGACCGGTTGGTGGCGGATACGGTGGAGGAGCAGTGGGAGTTCTCGCCGGCGATTCGGCACGGTCAAAAAGTGCGATGCCTGGCGCAACAGGCGGTGCGTATCATGCTCAGCGGCTCTCCTTTCGAAGCCCAATGAAAAGGATTGTTCTTACCCTGGTGCTGGCAACGGCGATCGGCGGCCCGCTCGTCGGGGCCGGATCCGACACTGAAGACGCCATCGACCGCTTCACGCAGGATCAATTGATAAGGAACCGGGAGGCAAAGCCGCCGGTCGTCGATACCCGGAAGGTCGTCAAGGCCTCGAACTCCTTCCTGCATGAACGCGAGCCGGAACTGACGCCGGAGGAGTATGCGCTTTACCAGAAGATCGTCACCATGCTGTCGACCGATCCGGCGCTGGCCGTGAAGCTGCTCGAGGCCATGATGGGCGGCAACAACCGGCCCAGCCCGGCGTTCGAATTCGTCCTCGGCAACGCCTATTTCGAGGCCAACCAGATGCCCCTCGCCGAGAAGTACTATCGGGGCGCCGTGAAGGATTACCCGGAATTCCTTCGCGCCTGGAAGAACCTCGGCGTGCTGTACAATTCGACAAACCGCCTCGGCGAGGCCGAAAAATGCTTCGCGAAGGCGCTGGCCCTGGGAGACCGGGACCCGAGCACGCTCGGCCTGCTGGGCTACAGTCTCGAGATGCAGGGCGACCTGGTCGGTGCCGAAGTGGACTATCTGCAGGCGGTGGGCCTCGAACCGACGAATACCGACTGGCAGGAGGGGCTGCTGCGAGTCTACATCAAGGGCAAACAATACGGCCGCGCGGAATCGCTGGTGCGCACCTTGATCAAGGAGAAACCTGCCGACACCGGCCTCTGGCTCGACTATGCCGGCATCCTGATTTCCGAGAACCACAAGCTGGAGGCGATGGCGGTGCTCGAAACCGCGCAGGCGGCCGGCGCTGCCGACCCCCAGGCGCTGTCGCTGCTCGGCGACCTTTATGCCGAGCAGGGCCTCGCGCCCGAGGCCGCCGCCACCTACGCGAAGCTGCTCGGTTCAGACCGATCCCTCGGCGAAAAGAAGCTGGTGTATTACGCCCAGGTGCTGATCGCCTCCGGGCGGCTGGACGAGGCCGCCCAAACCCTCGCGGCGTGCAAGGGCGAACCCACCCCGGCGGGACGAATCGAGTTGTTGCGGACCCGGGCGGACCTGCTGATGGCGGAGAAACGCTGGCCGGCGGCCCGGCGGGAGGTCGAGTCGCTGCTCAAGCAGTCGCCCCTGGACGGCCCGGCCTTGCTGGCCCTCGGGCGCACCTATGTCGAGGAGAAGGACCTGGCGCATGCGAACTTCGCCTTCGAGCAGGCCAGCCGCGTTCCTGCCTGCGCCTATCGGGCGAACCTGGAGCTGGCCAACATCGCGGTGCAGAATCGCGACTACAGCAAGGCGGTCGCCTACCTCCAGCAGGCGCTGCGGCTCCAACAATCGGACGCCGTCGAAGATTACCTGGCCCGGATCCGGGCCCTGGTTCCGGCCGAGGACAAACCAGGCTGACGCCATCGCGCGGGAAATCCGCCATTCTTCACCGCCATTTGGGCCATGAGAATCCGCCTGCGTCCAGCATCGTGCGGAATCCTGTCACGCCGCCTGTTGCCTGCGTTCCTGCCGCTCGCGCTCCTGCCCGCGCTCCTGCGGGGCGCGGACGGGTCGGCCGCGGCGGGCGGTGGACCCGACAAGCCGTACACGCTTTTCATGGGGGCAAATCTGACGGTCGAGTGGCAGGGCAAACTGTGGCCGGTGCGGGGCGTGCAGCGCAACGCCTTCGTGATCGAGGCCGACGGCCAGAAGATCCTGGTGCGCGACACGGAGCTGCGGATGAAGATCGACACGGAGCTGAAGATGACCGCGTCTTTCGCCGCGATCGCCGACGAGAAGGCGGAGCGCGCCTATACGCCGGCCAACGACCCGCGGCATTTTGCCCACGACACGATGATGGCGGCGAGCGAGGGGGCGGATGCCCTGGACATCAGTTCCTACAACCTGAACAACCTGCAAAGCGTCGCCGGTCGGGACGCCGCCGGGGGGCACCCGTCCATGGTCGGACCGCAGATGCTGGCGGCGGCGGGCGACTCGTTCCAGCGGAATCTGGCCGATCAGGGGGCGGTGCGATACTCGGTGTCCAGCGCCATCTCGCGCGAACAGGACGAGCTCGCCCGCCAGCTCTTCGATGCGTTTTCGCTCTCATTCAAGATCTCGGCCGGCGAGCCGCTGGAGAATCCTTATCTGGTGTTGATGGTTCGTTTCCGCGACAAGCCGGACGACCGGAAGCCGATGCGGCTGCTGATCTATGCCCAGAATCTGCCGGTGATTGACCGACGGCCGCAGGCCGTGCACCTGTTCCGCGGCGGCTTTCCGCGGGGCTACCAGCTCGTGAATTTTCAGATTCACCTCTACAACGAAGGTCGCGAGATCGCCACCAGCGCGGCGTCGAACCAGGTGGGCATGACCAAGGACGAGGCGTTCCAGTACTCGGTCGTGAACTATGTGATCAGGAATCGAGACCGGTCCCTGCCGCCCGCCCCCGCCGCCACGTTTTGGCCCAGGGACCTTTCTGACCGACTCCCGGCGAGCGAGCTGAACCGGCCCCTCTACCTGAAAGTCGACTAGAACGGCCGGGTCGCGGGCTTTTTCGGCGACCAGGCGTGCACCCGGCCGATAGACGATCCCCGACTGGAAGCCGTGCGGCCGGACCTGCGCTTTCAACCGGCCCTGGAGAAAGGCAAACCCGTCGGGGG
>JBJKRV010000073.1:0-3825 GCA_046704465.1 Opitutaceae bacterium
TCTTGGGCGCGATCCGGCCCAGGGCCGATCCGGCCAGGACGATCGTGGCGGGTGTGACGATCCCCGGCAGCGTCGGCGTCTCCCCCCCGCCCCACACGGCCTCCGCGAGGCGGCAGCCCTCGGCAAAGCCCGCCACCAGGTCGTTCGCGCGGGCTTCGTCCGCAAACCACGCCGAGTCGCCGACCGCGGCGTGCATCGCCACGGAAATCGGCAGCGCGCCGCAGGTCACGAGGTCGTTGACGATCGTCGCCACGGTATCGATGCCGATCCCGCGGTAGTGGCAGCGGCCGCTCGCGGCCTGCATCGCGTCGGCAACCAGGTTCTTGGTGCCGAGGCCCTCCTCCACGTGCGCCAGGTAATGGTCGTCCGCTTCGAGCAGGTAGGCGCTTTCGCCCCGGACCTCCGCGGGCTCGCGGTAGCTGTGCGCCGTCAGCGCCCCGGTGGTTTCGCGCGCCGCCTCCTGGCACGCGCGCTTGAAGGCGTCGAGCCGGTCGTAGCTCACGCCGGAATCCTCGTAGCTCAGGGACATGGGGGAGTGCCGATTGTCGATTGCCAATTGCCGATTGAGGAGCGGCCGTCGCCGGTGAAGGGAGGCACCCGGCACTCAGTAGCTCCGGCCCTCATGTTTCTCGAAGAAGTTCACATACGCCTGGTTGACCACCAGGTAGCCGCCGGGGGTCGGATACCGCCCGGTGAAATACCAGTCGCCGGAGTGGTTCGGCAGGGCGCGGTGCAGGTTCTCGATCGTCTGGTAGATGATCTGCACCGAACCCTTCCACGCGAGGTCCTTCGGCCAGACGAGCTCCACCACCTTGGCCGAAATCTCCTCCGGGGTGAAGGGCTCGTAGATCCGGCGCACGTGATTCGTCCCCGTCCCGAATGGCGGCTCCGTTTGCCGCAGTTCCTCGCGACACTGGCGGTAGACCTCTTCCAACAGCTCGCCCTTTCCGCGCTCCTTCAACAGGGCCACCGCCGCCTCGAAGACGACGAACTTGCCCAGCTCGGACATGTCGATGCCGTAGCAGTCGGGGTACCGGATCTGCGGCGCGGTCGAGGCGATGACGATCTTCTTTGGATTGAGGCGCGAGAGAATGCGAATGACCGACCGGCGCAGCGTGGTGCCGCGCACGATGGAGTCATCCACCACCACCAGATTGTCGCCGGGCCGCACCGTGTCGTAGAAGATGTCGTAGACGTGAGAGGCGAGTTCGTTGCGCCACTTCTCCTGTCCGATGAAGGTGCGGATCTTCACGTCCTTGCTGATGGACTTCTCCGCGCGGGGCCAGTTGCGCAGGATGAGATTGTCCAGCATCGCCTCGTCGAGGGTGCCGTTGGCGGCGGCCCCCAGGATGGCCGCCTTCACCTCGTCGCGCCGGCGCAGGCGCAGCGCGTGCATCAGGCCGAAATAGGCGACCTCGGCCGTGTTCGGGATGTAGCTGAACACCGTGTGCTGCAGATCGTGGTCGATCGCGGCCAACACCTGTTCGGTCAGGCCGGCGCCCAGCGCCTTGCGTTCGCGGTAGATCTCCGGGTCGTTGCCCCGCGAAAAATAGATGCGCTCGAAGGAGCACGACGCCCGGGGCAGCGTGACGGTGAACGCACTGGAGGCCAGCGTGCCGCTTTTTTTCACCACGACCACGTGCCCCGGCTGGACCTCCCGGACCGTCGCGGCATCGACGTCGAAGACCGTCATCAGCGCGGCGCGCTCCGAGGCGAAAGCGACCACCTCGTCGTTCTGGAAATAATGGCACGGGCGGATGCCGGCCGGATCGCGCACCACGAAGGCGTCGCCGTTGCCGATCGCCCCGAGCAGCGCGTAACCGCCGTCCCAATGCTCCGAGGCGCGCCGGATCACCCGGGCCAGGTCGAGATCCTCGCTGATCCGGCGCGACAGCTCGCTGCCGGGCATCCCCTGGGCGCGCAGAAGCCGGTAATTCTCATCGTGTTCCTCGTCCAAGTAGAAACCGATCTTTTCCAGCAGCGCCTGCGTGTCCGTGGCGAAGATCGGATGCTGGCCCATCGCGATGAGGCTGTCGTTCAGCTCCATCGTGTTGGTCATGTTGAAGTTGCCCGCCAGCACCAGGTTGCGGGTTGGCCATGGGCTGCGCCGGAAGTAGGGATGGCACGCGCTTATGGTGTAGCCGCCCGAGGTGCCGTAGCGCAGATGACCGAGCAGCAACTCGCCGCCGAAATCGAAGTGCTTCTTGACCGTGTCCGTGACCTCCGGATGGACCGTGCCGTCGGACACCATCCTGCCATATTGCTGCCACAAATCCTTGAAGATCCGGTCGAGCGGATTGGACTTGATGTTGCGCTCCCGGAACATGTACGGCTCCCCCGCCGGCATATCGAGCTTCACGCAGGCCACGCCCGCCCCGTCCTGCCCGAGATTGTGCAGCTTCTCCATCAGCAGAAACATCTTGAAGAAGCACCACAGCGGCGTGCCGTACTTTTCCTGATAATAGGAGAGCGGCTTCAGCAGCCGCACCAGCGACAAACCGCATTCGTGACGGATCGGGTCACTCATGGCGGATCCCTCCGGCCGGCACAGTCGAAACGGCGGTTTCCGGCGCGTTCAAAATCAATCATCTCGGGCAATGGCAATCGGTCAATCGGTCCGGTCCACAGGCTCACGGTTGATCAAAGCCGTCCATTGCGGCAGCACGCGCGACGACGTCAACGGCTTTCTCATTTTCCCTGCGATCCGGTGAATCAAACGCAGCCTCCTTGACCGCGCCGGGCTTGTTTGCGAGCGTGCCGGCACCTCGACCATGCTGATCCTCCGCGGCTCCCCGGCGCTTTCGCAATTCCGCCTCCAGAAGCTTCTTCAGGATTTTGCCGACGACGGCCTGCCGGTCCGCGCCGTCGCCGCCGAGTATGTCCACCTGGCCGAAACCTCGCGCCCGCTCACCGGGGCCGAGCAACGGGTGTTGGAGCAATTGCTCACCTACGGTCCCCGGCGGCCGGCTCCTCCGGTCAGCGGCTTTGTCCAGGTGGTGGCGCCGCGTCCCGGCACCCTCTCCCCCTGGTCGTCGAAGGCCACCGACATCGCGCACATCTGCGGATTGACGGCGGTGGACCGCATCGAGCGGGTCATTGCCTATACTGTGGATCCGGGGTCGGAGCAGTCGGCATTCGGCAATTGGCAATCGGCAATCGCCGCCAGGCTCCACGACCGCATGACGCAGGCCGTTCTTCCCGATCTCGAGGCCTGCGCCGCACTTTTCCGCCACGAGGCGCCGCACCCGGCGGCCACGATTCCCAGCCTGTCCCGCGGCCGGGAGGCGCTCGAGGACGCCAATCGCTCGCTCGGAATGGCCCTCGCGCCGGACGAGATCGCCTACCTGGTGGAGGCGTTCTCCGCCCTGGGCCGGGACCCGAAAGATGTCGAATTGATGATGTTTGCCCAGGCCAACTCCGAGCATTGCCGGCACAAGATCTTCAACGCCACCTGGGACATCGACGGCCGCACGCGCGACCGGTCGCTGTTCCAGATGATCAAGCGCACCTACGAGCTTCATCGCGACGGGATCCTTTCGGCCTACCGGGACAATGCGGCGGTGATTGAAGGCAGCCGCGGCGGCCGCTTCTTCGTGGATCCCCGCACGGCGCAGTACGTCACCCGGGTCGAAGACATTCACCTGCTCTGCAAGGTCGAGACGCACAATCATCCGACCGCGATTTCGCCGTTCCCCGGAGCCGCCACCGGTTCGGGCGGTGAGATCCGCGACGAGGGCGCCACCGGACGCGGAGGACGGCCCAAGGCCGGGCTCACCGGATTCACCGTCTCCAACCTGCGCCTGCCCGGCGCGGTCCAGCCCTGGG
>JBJKRV010000074.1:0-2798 GCA_046704465.1 Opitutaceae bacterium
ATCGCCCGCCCGGAAATAGGCCTCGGCCACCAGCACCCCCAGCTGCGCACGCGCTTCGCCCGGGGGCAGTTCCGCCTGCAACTGCGCCGCGTCGTCGGCCGCGGTGCGATAACGCCCCTGTTCCCACGCCACGCCCGTGAGCACCCCGAGGGCCTGGACTTTCAAATGCGAGCCCGGGAACCGGTCCCGCAGGCGGTTCGCATCCGCCTCGGCCCCGTCATAGTTCTTCTCCGCGAGCGAGAGCTGGGCCCGGAAGGCCAGCAGGTCGGCCAGGATGGGATTCGCGGTGGGGGCCGCGATCAGCTGGTCGAGCTTGGCCCGGAATTCGGTGCGGGCGGCGCCGCTCGTGCTGGCGCCTGCCAGCAGCTGCAGCGCTATGCGCTGCGACTCGGGATTCTCCGCCCGGTCAAGCAGTCCGAACAGGGCGTGACGGCCGGCGCCGCTTTCCGGGCCGGCAATCAGTCCGAGCAGCAGGCGCATCTCGTCCTGTTCCTGCTTCTCCTCGGGGGGCAGCGATTGCAGCTCACGCTGGAGCAGACTCACCGCCTCCTGTTTGTGCCCGAGCGCGTTCAGCGCCATGGCGTAGTAGCGGGCGAAGGCATAGCCGGGCTTCTGGCCCTGCAGCCGCTGCATGTTCTGCTTCAGCTTGGCCGCATCCTTTTCGGTGACGGTGTTCGCCAGCAGGTCCACCCGCAATTGCTCGAGCTCGAAGCGCGCGCGCTGGATTTCCGACACCGCACTTTTTTCCGCCGCCGCGTACGCCTTGTTTCGCGCCGTCAGGTCACCGGACAAACCCGCGACCATTCCCTCCAGGAAATAGTACCAGCCCTTCTCGGCGTCGGACAAGTCGGCGACCTTCACCTCCGCCGCCTCCGCCTTCGCGGCGGCCACCTGCCGCCCGTGGGCCGCGATCAGCCCCGCCCGCAGGTGGTAGGCCGAATTGCGCGGGCCGGTGAACTGAGCCAGCGTCTGGCGCGCCGCCTCAAGCTGCCCCTGGTCGAGCTGCGCGCCCGTCAGCTGCAGGATCAGCCGGTCGTGCTCCGAGGCGGGCGTCGCCGGCGAGGCCAGCAGCTCGTGCAGCAGGGCCTCCGCCGCCGGGGCGAAACCGAGCCGCAGCGCCTGCTTGGCCGCGGCCTCGCGCATGATCCAGTTTCCGGGCGCCGGCGGCAACTCGCCGGGCTTCACCAGCGGCGCAGCCGGCGTGACCGGGACCGACGGCGCCGGTTTCTGGGCCCACACCAGCCCGGACAGCAACGCGCCCGCCGCCAGGGCCGAAAGCCGGAAGATCAAAAACGAACGGGGCATTCGATCAGCAAGGTTGCGATGCGGCAGGCGGCGTGGCAAGCACGCCACGTGCGACCGCCCGGCCCCGGGCCCTCCAATGGTTAAAGGCTCGCCTCAGAACCGCTCTTGGACCTTTATTCGAAGCGTCGGTTCTCCCCCCTGTACCCTCTCCAGCCATGAGCATGCTCCTCATTGTCATCGTCGCCGTCCTCATCCTCATCGGGGTGCCGGTCCACCTGGTGATCGGCATCTACAACCGGCTCGTCTCGTTGCGCAACCGCTTCAAGAACGCCTTTGCGCAGATTGATGTGCAGCTCAAACGGCGCTACGACCTCATCCCCAACTTGGTCGAGACCGCCAAGGGCTACCTCAAGCACGAGCGCGAAACGCTCGAGAACGTCACCAAGGCGCGCAACATCGCGCTGGCAGCGTCGCAGACAGCGGCCGCCAATCCCGCCAATGCCGCGGCCGTCAAGGAACTGGTCGGCGCCGAGTCCGGCCTGGCCGGTGCGCTCTCCCGCATGATGAAGGTCATGGAGCAGTACCCCGACCTGAAGGCCAACCAGAACATGATGCAGCTCTCCGAGGAGCTGACCTCCACCGAGAACCGGGTCTCCTTTGCCCGCCAGGCCTACAACGACGCCGTCATGGTTTACAACACCACCCGCGAGACCTTCCCCAACGTCGTCTTCGCGGGCACGTTCGGCTTCGCCGAGGCCCAGCTCTTCCAGATCGAAAACGCCGCCGAGCGTCAGGCTCCGCAGGTGAAGTTCACGTTGGACGGGGCGCCGGCCGCGGCCCGGCCCGCGACGACTTTGCGGGCGAGCCCCGGTTTCCCGTCCGTCACCCGGCCCCATGGATTTTTTCGAGGCCCAAGCCCACGCGCGCCGCCGCACCACCCGGCTGATCGTGCTGTTCGCCCTGGCCGTGATCGGCACAATTGCGCTCACCTACCTGGCGGCCATGGTGTTTGTCACCGGCCACCGCCTCGATCAATGGCAGGGGGATTACAGGCTCGTTTGGTTCGATCCGAACGTCTTGCTCGTCGTCACGGTCGCCGCGCTGGCCGTCATCAGCTTCGGCTCTCTCTTCAAGTGGCTCCAGTACCGCGGCGGCGGGGCGGTGGTGGCGGAGCGGGTCGGCGGCCGCCGGCTTGACGCCCACACGACGGATCTCAACGAACGCCGCCTGCTCGACGTGGTCGAGGAGATGGCGATCGCCTCCGGCATTCCCATCCCGGCCGTCTACGTGCTCGATCAGGAGCCCTGCCTCAACGCCTTTGCCGCCGGCCTGGCCACCAGCGACGCGGCCGTCACCGTGACCCGCGGCACGCTCGAGAAATTGAACCGCGACGAATTGCAGGGGGTGATCGCGCACGAGTTCAGCCACATTCTGAACGGCGACATGCGCCTGAACATGCGCCTGGCCGCGATTCTCTTTGGAATCCTCGTCATCGGACTGATGGGGCGCGGCATCCTGCGCGGCTTGGGCGCCGGGGGGCGCGTGCGCGTCGG
>JBJKRV010000075.1:0-4402 GCA_046704465.1 Opitutaceae bacterium
TAGTAGAAGAGGCAGTTGGTGCTCGCAGCTAGGAATACCGCCAGGAGCGTTTCCATACCATCGGCACTCGCGGCCCATGCAATCCGCCCCACGAGATAAACAACCCAGGTTGAGACGCCCGCAAAAAAAGTGGCCGGCACCCAGAACGGAGTGTGAAACGCCTGTTCGACAAGGGCTGGAAGCACCGCAAAGAGCCGGAAAGCCAGGTGGTCGGCATGGGAGAACAGAAGGTCGAGGCCATCGTGGAATCGCGACCTCAGAAAGAAGTCCGCCACTTGGCGGGCCTCGCCATACCTTTCCTCGTCCGGCCAAAATAGCTGTCCACCGTGGCAGACTGTCACCATTCGCAAAACGAATGCCGACGCAATGATGGCAATTTGCGCCCACGCAGCGTTTCGGAAGAGCCGTATACGTAAATCGATTCGGTTAGCTCGCGATCGCAATGGCCACAAGATCTCCCCTTTTCTTCAACTTTGAGTTTCGTAGACTGACCTTGGCCGCGAGGCGCCGAAAAAATACCTCTCGTTGCAGAGCAACCAAGGTCTCTGTCTAGCTAGATGACATTTCCAACGCTCGAATCCGCTACTGGGCCTGAAAATTCACGATTAGAGGATGCCATTTCTCGGCACCCGCTTAACCTACGTTCACCGACCAACCTGGCTCGGCCTCGAGGCCAGAATAGTATGGGTCGACCCCGCGGCGCCTGTTGGTTCGGAAAACGAACCGATATTGGGCACAGGATGGCCACTAACGGGAGTCGACCTCCGAACCACGTGTCCGGCGAACGACAACTTGTGGAAAAAAGTTCGCCTTACGGCAGCTTATGTGATCAGGCCCGAACCGCCCGTCGGTCGTCGTTCACTGTGGCGGGTGTGATGGCTAATGATATCGGGATCCAACAGGAAATAGTCTCCACGGCAGAGCCCGGCCTTTTTTGTTGGCCCGCGAGCAGGTGGGCGGTTTGGATGCCCCGGTGAAAGCCGCCGATTTTTTCACGCTCCCGCCGTCCCTGGCCGGATTTGCGCGACATTTCCCGGCCGACGTGCCCCCGTGGGACTGGCTGAAGGCCATCGGGCCCGCGCTGGAAGAATTTTTGTTCGACCGGCAACTGCCGGTCCTTCCGCCCGGTGTGCACGCGGAGGGCAGCCTCTGGATCCACCCCTCGGTCAAGCTGCCGGCTTATGCGACCCTCATCGGTCCGGCCTACATTGGCGCCCGCACCCAGATCCGGCCGGGTGCCCTCATTCGCGGCCACGTGATCATCGGTGAGGACTGCGTGGTGGGCAATGCCTGCGAATACAAGCACTGCCTGCTGATGGATCGCGTGCAGACCCCCCACTATAATTACGTCGGTGACTCGATCCTCGGCAATCGGGCGCACCTCGCCGCCGGCGTCATTTGCTCCAACCTGCGCCTCGACCAGGCCGAGGTGGTGATCCGGGCCGGCGCGGCGCGCTACCGGACCGGCCTCCGCAAATGTGGCGCGATCGTGGGCGAAGGCGCCGAGGTGGGCTGCAATGCGGTGTTGAATCCGGGCACGCTCCTCGGTCCGCGCTCCCTCGTCGGCCCGGCGATCGCCTTCGGCGGCTGGCTGCCGCCGGAGCAGATGGCCCTCGGACGCGTGACGATCGAAACCGCGCCGCGGCGGGTGCCGCCGCGGGAATAAAAACTTGCCGGCCTTGGGACGGCGGCGCTTGCTCGACCGTTTCGCCGCCAGACTGCCCAGCCATGAATCCGCCCAAGACGAAGAGAATCCTTTCCGGCATCCAGCCCTCGGGGGCCGTGCACCTCGGCAACTATTTCGGCATGATGAAGCCGGCCATCGACCTGCAGGCCAGGGGCGAATGCTACTATTTCATTGCCGATTACCATTCGATGACGTCGCTGACCGACGCCGCCGAGCGCCGCCGGAACACCCGGGATGTCGCGCTCGATTTCCTCGCCTGCGGCCTCGACCCGAAGCAGAGCGTGTTCTTCCGCCAATCCGACCTGCCCGAGGTCACCGAGCTGACCTGGATCATCGGCTCGCTCGCGCCGATGGGGCTGCTGGAGCGCGCCCACAGCTACAAGGACAAGCTGGCCAAGGGCATTTCGCCCAACTTCGGCCTGTTCGCCTATCCGGTGCTCATGGCCGCCGACATCCTCCTCTACGACTCCGACTGGGTGCCGGTGGGCCGGGATCAAAAGCAGCACGTCGAGATGACGCGCGATATCGCGATCAAGTTCAACCAGACCTACGGCGAGACGTTTGTCGTGCCCGAGCCCGTCATCAAGGACGAGGTCGCCACGGTGCCCGGCACCGACGGCCAGAAGATGAGCAAGAGCTACGGCAACAGCATCGAGATCTTCGCCGACGAGAAGGCCGTGCGGAAGCGGATCATGTCGATCGTCATGGACAGCCGGTCGCCCGCCGAACCGAAGCCGGACGCCGACCAGAACCTGGCGATCCAGCTCCTGAAGCTGGTGGCGGAGAAGACGGTGGCCGACGATTTCGAGCGCCGGCTTCGGGAGGGCGGCCTCGGTTACGGCGACCTGAAGAAGGCGTTGTTCGAGCATTGCTGGAACCACTTTGCCGCCGCCCGCCGGCGGCGCGCCGAACTGGCGGCGGATCCGGCCTACGTTGATCAAGTGCTGCGCGACGGCGCCGAACGCGCCCGGGCTGTGGCGTCAAAGGTCCTGGCACGGGCGCGGGCCGCCTGCGGCCTGGCGGCGGGTTAGGGCGGATCTGCCAGGCTCGCCACCGCCGCCGGAAAGACCATTCCGACGTCGCCTTCGATGCGCAGGGTGACTTCCGGCAGGTCGTCGTGGTTCGTCGGACCGCGGTTGACGATCGCGTAAGGCACCCCGCGCCGCGCGGCAAGCAGGGGAAATTCCGCCGCCGGATACACGGACAGGGTCGACCCGAGGGCGACCACGAGGTCGCAGTCGCGCGCAGCCTGCTCCGCCCGTGCCAGGTCGTCCGCCCGAAGGGCCTGACCGAAGCTGATCGTGGCCGGCTTGAGCAAGCCGCCGCAAGGGCACACGGGGGGACGGCCGGAGCGCCGGAACGCCTCGAAGTGCGGCTCCGGGTCACTCCGCCGGCCGCAGCGCTGGCATTCGACCTCGAGGTTGGTGCCGTGCAGCTCGACAAGCCGCTCGCGCGGAAGGCCCGCCCGGGCGTGAAGCCCATCGATGTTTTGGGTCACCACCTGCCGGATCTTTCCCATCCGATCGAGGCGGACGACGGCGTCGTGCACGGCGTTGGGCCGGGCGTCGCGGATGGCCGGCCAGGCTTCCAGCTTGTAGTCCCAGTGCTCGATCCGCGCCGACGCGGAGCGCATGAAGTCATCGTAGTAGACCGGCTGGCGGCGCCGCCAGACCCCGTCCGGTCCCCGGAAATCGGGAATGCCGCTGTCCGTCGAGATGCCGGCACCGGTGAAGAGGAGTATGTGCGTCGCCTCGTGCAGGAGCCGCCCCAGGCGTTCTGCGTCAGTCATGGGTTTCAGGACCGGGGCTGCCTGGCCAGCCGCGGTCCGCGGACCAGGTGGGTGATGCGGAGCAACGGCTGGATGAACACGGCCACCGGGGCGAGATAGAGGAGGGCCTGCAGCACGCGGAGCGCCGGGTCCAATTGCACGAGGTCGGCCGGGGCGTGCAGGTGCGACCCGATCACGATGAGCGCGGTCACGAACGTGGCGAGCAGGCCGACGCCGACCGCCAGCCAGCGACTCCAGGCAGTCCAGCGTTGCTGCGCGAGCACGGTGAGCTTCTCCACCAGGGCCGCGACCAGCCAGACATTGATGACGCCGATCGGGAGATGAAATCCCAGGTCCGCCAGGGGCACGAGCCGGGCCGGGGCGCCGTTGCGCACCAGCAGGACCCCGATCCACTGCGGGTGGAAATTCGCAATCGCCAGGAGGAAGAGCACCAGGGCGATCTCCAGGGCGAGCCAGGGCACATTGATCCGCTCTTCCTCCGCCTCGGGGACGGGGGGAAGGCGGCGCGGATCCCAGCCACTGGCGGTGCCGGCCTCCGCGTGGGTGCGCTCGATCACCGCCAGCGCGATCACAGCGGCTCCGAAGAAGGTGATGCCGATCTGAATGACGCGGCCCGCCATGTCCGCCAGCGCACGCCAACTCCAGGTCTGGGCGCTTCCGCCTGCGGCCGCGTGGCTGAGCACCGTGGTCAGCACGACCGCCAGCACCGCGAGCGCCAGCCCGATCTTCGTCAGGTGCACCAGGGTGGGGTAGGTGCGGGGACCCACGAGGTACTGGGGCCGGACGTGATAGCGGGCAGCCACGACACCGGGTTCGCCGATGTCCTGCAGAACCGCGGCCGCGAGTTCGGCGCCGGCCTCCTGAGGCTGCCCCCGGGTGCGCTCGTCGAGCTTGTCCTCGATCTGCGTGCGGAGCTCCCGGATGAT
>JBJKRV010000076.1:0-3771 GCA_046704465.1 Opitutaceae bacterium
CGCCGCCGCCACCGCCGCCGCCGCCGCCGCCCGGGCGGACCTGGCGGCCGCCGAGGCGCAATGGCGGACGCGCCGTTGGATGACCGCGCTCACCGCCCCGGTCGCGGGCACGATCCTGTCGGTCCAATTCGCGGCCGGCACCGCCGTGGCGGCCGGAGAAACGATTCTCATTCTGCAACCGGCCGATCACCTCTGGCTGAAGGCCGATTACTACGGGGATGCAGTGGCGGCGATCCGGGTCGGCATGACCGGGCATTTCAGCCCGGCGGGCGGCGGCGATCCAATCCCGGTCCGCGTATGTGCGGTGGCCGGCGCCGTTGCACCCGACGGTGGCGAAACGGTCGGCCTGCTCGCCGCCGCGCCGTCGCCGGCCTGGATCAACGGCAATTTCGGCACCGTCACCCTCGAGGGTCCGACCCGCCGGCTGGTGGCCGTGCCGACCCGCGCCCTGGTGCTCGACGAGGGACGCTGGTGGGTGTTGGTGCGCACGGCGCACGGCGACCGGCGCCAGGTGGTCGTCCCCGGCCCGGTGCGCGGCTGGCAGACGTTCCTCGAACACGGCCTTGCCCCCGGCACGCAAGTGGTGGCCGAAAACGCCTACCTGAGATTCCACGAGGAAATCGCCCGGAACTACCAGCCGCCGGATTGAGATCATGAACGGTCAATCTGGCTTTCAGCGGCTGCTCCAGCGACCCCTGGTGTGGACGCTGGTTTTCGGGTCGCTCATCGTCTACGGCCTCTACTCCTACCGGAAGATTCCCGTCGAGGTGCTGCCGCGCTTCAATTTTCCGCAGATCAGTGTCGTCACGCACCTGCCGGGCGCCACCGCCGCCGAACTGGAATCCCAGGTCGTCCGGCCGCTGGAGGGCCAGATCCTGGTTCTGCCCAACCTCGTCCGCGTCCGCTCGGTCATGGGCAACGGCACGGCGGAGATCGACGTGCGGTTCGCCAACGGCACCGACCCGCAGCAGGATCTCCTCGCGGTCAACAGCGCGATCGATCGGGCCCGCGGTCAACTTCCGGCCAACGCGCAGCCGTGGGCCGAGATCATGGGCAACGCCATCAACGAGGTGGCGGACTACACGGCCGAGATTCCCGCCGGCGTGGCGCCGTCGGAAGTCGAGCGGGCCGCCCTGGCCAATGTGGTGCCGGCCCTGCGCGCGGTGCCCGGCGTGCAATTGGTGAATCTCTACGGCGTCGGCGAGGAGGCCCTGTGGGTGCAGCCGGACCTCGCCGCGCTGCATCGTTATCGCGTGCCGGTCACCTCGATCGTGCAGGCCCTCAAAGACCAGGTGCTGCTCCAGCCCGGCGGTTACGTGACGCTCGGTCATCAGGACGTCTTTGTCGAAGCGCGCAATCTGCCGGCCCATATCGGCGACCTGGAGCGAATGGCCGTGCCCGGCCCGGACGGCCCGGTCCCGCTGCGCGATCTGGCGCGGGTGGTCCGGGCGGCCATGCCCACCCACAACGCGATGCTGCTCGACGGCCGGCCCGCGGTGGCGCTGATCGTCTTCAAGCAGCCCGGCGCCTCGACGGTGCCGGTCACGCAGGCGGTGCAATCCGTCCTCGATGAGACGCTGAACCAGTTGCCCGCCGGCGTCCGCTGGGTCCACATCTACAACCAGGGGCACCTGGTTCACGTCGTCGGCGCGGACCTGGGCCGCAACCTGATCCTCGGCGGCATCCTCGCCGTCGCCGTCCTGTTGTGGGTGTTGGGGGCGGGCCGGGGCATCTGGGTGCTGGCGTGCAGCATTCCGCTGTCGCTGCTGCTGGGCATCGCGCTGCTTCGTTCCGCCGGGCAAAGCCTCAACCTCATGACCCTCGGGGCGCTGACGGTGGCGGTCGGCATGCTGGCCGACGACGCCATCCTCGTGCTGGAGAGCATCTATCACTGCTGGGAACAGGGGGACGGCCGTTGGGCCGGCGTCTGGCGCGGCGTCAAGGCCATCGCCATCCCCGACATCACCGGCACCTTGACGACCGTGGCGGTCTTCGTGCCCCTGCTGTTGGTGGGAGGACTGGCCGGGCTTTTCTTCATTCCCTTTGCGCTGGCGATGACGCTGGTGCTGCTCGCGTCGCTCGCGGTGTCGCTCAGCTTCATTCCCCTGTGCCTCGGTTTCATCGGCGCGCGCTCGCGCCGCCAGCCCACCGCCGGCGGCGTCTGGCTGGAGCGCCTGCGGCGACTGAACGAAAGACTCTTCAACCTGGTCGCGCGCGGACCACGCCTGAGCCTGGCAATCACCTTCGGAATCCTGATCCTCAGCCTGGCGGGGCTGGCGCTGGTGACGGTGAATTTCCTGCCGCTGCCGAACGAAGGCGTGCTGCTGGAGAGCTTCACCCTGCCCCCGGGCAGTTCGCTCGCCGACACCGAGGCGGCGGTGCGGCAGATGACGCGGCGCCTGCGCGCCGACCCGGTGGTCGCGCACGTCTCGGCCCGCATCGGTTCGGCCTCCACGACCGCCTACACCGAGCCGGCCTACGCGGGCGAGATCGAGATCGTGCTCAAGCCGGGCGTCAACGTGAACAGCCTCGATGCCATCGCCCGGCGGCTGCAGCATGAGTCGCAGCTGACCGGCGTGCAACTGGCGGTCGACACGCCGACGGTGGAGCGCGTGGGCGAAAGCCTGTCGGGCCTGCCGATGCCATTTGTGATTCACCTGTTTGGCACCAGCATCAGCGAGCTGCGCACGATCGCCGACAAGGTCACGGCGCGGCTGCAATCGGTGCGGTCGCTGACTTCCCTTTTCAACAACGACGGCTATCCGGTCACCCAGCTGCAATTGCAGCCCAGGCCCGGCGCCCTGGCGGCCCACGGCCTCACGCCGGCCCGGCTCTACGCTCAGGTGAAGCCGCTCCTGAATGGCGAGGTGGTGGCGCAGGTCCCGGAAGGCAACGTGCCGCTGGACCTCTACGTGCGCCTCGCCGACGCGCCGCGAAAAACCCTCCGGCAACTGGGGCAGGTGCCGATTCGCACGGCCCCGCCGGCCGGCTCCACCCAGGGCGGCTGGACGCCGCTGGACCAGCTCGCGCAACTCAAGCTGGTCACCACGCCCAACCAGATCCGCCACATCGGCGGAGCCCGGGCATTGGACATCTATGCCACACCGACCGGACCGCTGGGCGGTACCATCGCCGCGGCCAAACGCGCGCTGACGGGACTCAAGCTGCCGCCCGGCTACCGGGTCGTGTTCGGCGGCTTGTATCCCGAACTGGTGGCGGCGGCAGAAGGGCTGGGCCTGGCCGCGCTGGCGGCGTTTGTGTTGATGGTCGGCATCCTGGTGCTGCAATTCGACGGCCTGCTGGTGCCGGGAATTCTGCTGCTGGAGATCCCGCTGGCGGTGATGGGCGGCGCCATTGCTCTGATCGTCAGTGGCGTGGGACTGAACGCCACCGGCCTGGTGGCCTTCCTGACGCTGATCGGCATCGGCCTCAACCACGGCATCGTGCTGCTCGATCGCGCCCGGCACAACGAGGCCGCCGGCATGCCGGTGGAGGAGGCCGTGCGCGAGGCCATTCACGTGCGGTTCCGGCCGATCACATTGACCGTGCTTACCGCGCCGCTCGGCATGCTGCCGACCGCCCTGGGCTGGGGCCAGGGCGCCGCGCCCGAGCAGGGGCTCGCCGTGGTCCTCCTCGGCGGCGTCATCTGGAGTGCGGTGCGCAGCACCAACCTCATACCGGCGCTCTACCTGCACTGGCGCCGCCGGCAGCTTGCGAAAGGCGGGACGGCATGATTCGGGGTCACCAGCGTCGCGGCCGTCCGCGGATGCC
>JBJKRV010000077.1:0-4065 GCA_046704465.1 Opitutaceae bacterium
CCACCACGCCGAGCCGTCCGGGACCCAGGTCGAAGAAGTCGTAGAGATCGCCGCCGACCTTTTGCATCGGCACGTACTGGGCCGCCACGTCGAGCCCGGGAATCTGCGGCGTGCGGTCCGGCAGCAGGAGTTGCTGGATGCTGCTGGCCAGCGCCAGGTCGAGGTCGAGCTGCTTCTTCTCGATCTGAAAATGCATCGACTCCAGGTTGTGCACCGCCAGGCCCGCGTGCTCGGGCAGCGACATCACCAGCGAAAAAACGTTGACGCTGAACGGCAGCCGGTCGGCCGAGTTGGCGACCGCCAGCACCCCGATCATCCGCTCCTGAAAGCGGATCGGCGCCGCGATCACGGACCGCACCTTCAGCGCGGGATCGTCGTGCTTCACAATCCGGGGATCGGCCGCGGCGTCCGCGATCAGTTCCCCCCGGCCGGTCCGGGCCACGCCGCCCACGATCCCCTCGCTGATGTCGAACACCTCCGACTTCAGCACCTGCTCGATGAACCGGGCCCGGGTCGTCAGCCGGGCCTTGAGCGGCTCCGGCAGCGGCCGGTGCGGCGGGAACAGTCCCTCGACGGCCACGCCCTGCATCTTGTCGTCGGACCGGCGCTCGAAGATGCAGGCGCTCAGCGCCCCGGTGCAGAGGATGGCGGCGTGGACGATGCGCTGGAAAAGCTCGCCGCGCGACACGCCCTCGCCCAGCGCCTGCACCATGTGGTGCATGAAATCCACCACCAGCTGCCGCTCCTGCTCCAGTTGCAGTTTCTCCTCCTCGAGCCGGTCGATCCGGGCCCGGGCCTTCATGCTGCACCAGAAGACCACCAGGACGCCGAGCAGCGCCCCGCAGAGAAACAGGACCATGCGCCGGATTCTTGCTCGCGGTCCGCCACCGGTCGAGAACGAAGGCGGCCGCGCCCGGTCAGGCGCCCCCGTCGGGCGGCCGCGTCCCGGAATCCAGGCGATTGCGCAGGAAGGCAAGCACGTCCTGAAACCGCCCCCGGTTGGCCGGATCCGCCGCGACGAGGTTCTCGTGGGCCTCGAGCACCAGGCGCGCCCGCTCGAGGTCGCCGCGGTGCGATTCGTCCGCCAGCGGCTGGGCGTTCCGCTCGAAGCCCATGGGAACGTCGCCCGCGTCGACCGTCAGCAGGCGGTGCAGTCCGAGATTGCGCATCAGCTCGAGGTTGCGATGCCCCAGCCGGCACAACACCAGACTCCCGGGCGGCCGGTGGCGCGCCAGCGCCAGCGCCTCGCCCGCCAGCACCCCCAGAAAGGTGCTGTCCATGCTCGCGCATTCCTGGAAATCCATCACGAACCGGTTCTTCCCCTGCCCGTTCATCTGCACGAAGAAGTCCTGCAGACTCGCGCTGTTGGAAAAACAGGCCCGGCCGGAGACGCGCACCACCACCGGATCGGAATAGGCGTCGACGAGATAAACGGGCTTGTTGGCTGGTTCGGACATGGGAAAAACGCGACGGCCCAGCCCATCGGGCCTGCCGCCGCCGCATCCCGCTCGGGAGGCCGAATACTATACTCAGGTCTTCGCGATTATCTGGCGCAAGACGTAGGGCAGGATCCCGCCGTGCTGGTAATACTCGATCTCGATCGGCGTGTCGATCCGGCACACCACCGCCACGTCTTCCGTGCTCCCGTCGCGGCGGGTGATGCGCAACGCGAGATCCTGGCGCGGCTTGAGATCCGCCCCCAGGCCGAGAACGTCATAGGTCTCCGTCCCGTCGAGCCGGAGGGTGCGGGCGTTCACGCCGTCCTTGAACTGGAGCGGCAGCACGCCCATTCCCACCAGGTTGGAACGGTGGATCCGCTCGAAGCTCTGCGCGACCACGGCCCGGACGCCGAGGAGCCTGGTCCCCTTGGCCGCCCAGTCGCGCGATGATCCCGTGCCGTATTCCTGGCCGGCGACGATGACCAGCGGCACTCCGCGCCGCTGGTATTCCATCGCGGCGTCGTAGATCGAGCGTTTCTCGCCCTCCGGCTGGAGCAGCGTGTTGCCGCCCTCTTCGCCGCCGAGCATCAGATTCTTGATCCGCACGTTGGCGAACGTGCCGCGGGTCATCACCCGGTCGTTGCCCCGGCGCGACCCGTAGCTGTTGAAATCCTCGTAGGCCACGCCGTGGCCGAGCAGAAACTCGCCCGCCGGCGACGTCTTTTTGATCGAGCCCGCCGGGGAGATGTGATCGGTGGTCACCGAGTCGCCGAAGAGGCCGAGCGCTCGCGCCGCCCGGATCTCGCCGCTCGGCGCCGGCTGCAGTCCGAACTCCGCGAAAAAGGGCGGCTCCTGGATGTAGGTCGAGTCCGCGTCCCAGGCGTAGACATTGCCCGCGGACGACGGGATTTCGTTCCATTTCGGATTCTGCGCCGCGAAATTGCGGTAGAGGCGCCGGAAGATCTCGGGCTTGAGCGCGGCCTCCATCGCCGTCCGGATCTCGGCCAGTGTCGGCCACAGGTCGGCGAGGAAGACCGGATTGCCGTCGCGATCGCGGCCGAGCGGTTCGCAGCTCAGGTCCAGGTCGACCCGGCCGGCGAGGGCGAACGCCACCACCAGCGGCGGCGACATCAGGAAATTGGCCTTGATGCTCGGGTGCACGCGCGCCTCGAAATTGCGGTTGCCCGACAGCACCGACGCCGTGACGAGGTCGCGCTTCACCACCGCGTCCTCGATCGCCGGATCCAGGGGCCCGGAGTTGCCGATGCAGGTGGTGCAGCCGTAGCCGACCAGGCGGAAGCGCAGCTGGTCGAGGTACCGCTGCAGGCCCGTCTTCTTCAGGTAGTCGCTGACGACGCGCGAACCGGGCGCCAGCGAGGCCTTCACCGCCGGATTCACCTTGAGCCCGCGCTCGACCGCCTTCTTCGCCAGCAGGCCCGCCGCCACCATCACGCTCGGATTCGACGTGTTCGTGCAGCTGGTGATCGCGGCGATGAGCACCGAGCCGGTGCCCACGGACGCCTTGCGCCCCCGGGCGGTGGTCACCTTCGACGCGTGGTTGTAGTCCCGGCGGGTCTTGCCAAAGCCGTTTTCCGTCACCGGACGCTGGAAGGCCTGGAAGAACTCCCGCTTCAGGTTGGGCAGTTCGATGCGATCCTGCGGACGCTTGGGCCCGGCCACGCTCGGCAGCACGGTCCCGAGGTCCAGCGCCAGCACCTGGGAGTAATCCACCTCGCCCGCCTGCGGGACGCCCCACAACCCCTGGGCCCGGTAGTAATCCTCGTAGCGCTGCACCAATTCCGCCGGCCGGCCGGTGGCGCGCAGATAGGTGCTGCATTCGGCGTCCATCGGGAAGAAGCCCATGGTGGCGCCGTATTCCGGCGCCATGTTGCCGATGGTGGCGCGGTCCACGACCGGCAGCGACGCCGCGCCGGGACCGAAGAATTCGACGAACTTGCCCACGACCTTCGCCTGGCGAAGCATCTGCGTGATGGTCAGGACCAGGTCGGTGGCCGTCACGCCCTCGCGCAACGCGCCCTTCAGCTCGACGCCGACCACGTCGGGCGTCAGGAAATACACCGGCTGGCCCAGCATGCCCGCCTCGGCCTCGATGCCGCCCACGCCCCACCCGACGACGCCGAGTCCGTTGATCATCGTGGTGTGCGAGTCGGTGCCCACCAGCGTGTCGGGATAAACCACCCCGTTCCCGTCCGTCAGCACGCCCTGGGCCAGGTATTCGAGGTTCACCTGGTGGATGATCCCGATGCCGGGGGGCACCACCTTGAACGTGTCGAAGGCCTGCATGCCCCATTTCAGCAACTGGTAGCGCTCGCGGTTGCGCCGAAACTCGATCTCGAGATTGCGCCCGAAGGCCCCCGGAATGCCGTCCACGTCGACCTGCACCGAGTGGTCGACCACCAGGTCGACGGGCACCAGCGGCTCGATGATCTTCGGATCGCGGCCGAGCCGCTCCGCGGCGGAACGCATGGCCGCCAAATCCACCAGCAGCGGCACCCCGGTGAAATCCTGCAGCACGATGCGCCCGACCAAGAAGCGGATCTAGGCCCAACCCGGCGCCCTCAGCAGCAACCACGCGCTCGCCCGCAACCCCTCCTAGGTCAACCCG
>JBJKRV010000078.1:0-8896 GCA_046704465.1 Opitutaceae bacterium
CTGTTGAGCGATTGGTTCGATTCGGAATTTCGCGATCTCAAGCGCGGCTGACGCTTCCGCGCCGCGGAAACGTTTTGCCCGGCGGGGCGGAGGCATTAGCGTGTGGGCGATGCCACCCTCCCGGGAAGCCGGACGCCTTGACAAATGGTTGTGGGCCGTGCGGCTGTTCAAGACGCGCAGCCTGGCAACGGACGCCTGCCGCGCCGGGAGCGTCACGGTCAACGGTCAACCGGCCAAACCCGCGCGCGAGGTGCGTCCGGGCGAGGTGGTGGTGGTGCGGCAAGGCCTGATCCGGCGGACACTGCACGTGCTGGCGGTGCCGCCGTCGCGGGTGGGCGCGGGCCTGATCGCGGCCTTTTGCGACGAGCGCACGCCGCCGGAGGAATTCGCGCGGGGCCGGGAACAACGCGTGCAGCAGATCCTGGCCCGAGAGCGGGGATCGGGCCGGCCGACCAAGCGGGATCGGCGGCTGCTCGACCAGCTGTTTCGCTTCTGAATCGGACGCACGGATGGAAGCGAAGCATCATCGCCAGGCGCTGGCGCCCCGCCGGGCCGACGCCGGCAGCCCCACCATCGCCGCCGTTCGCCGGCACCTGGCCCTTCTCGGACGCTGCCGCCTTTGTCCGCAGATGCACCGGCCGGTTGTCGTCGGACGTCCGGTGGCGTCCCGCATCATCCTGGTCGGGCAGGCTCCCGGTGACAAGGAACCGAAGCTGGGGCGGCCGTTTGCGTGGACCGCCGGCCGGACCCTGTTCCGTTGGTTTCAGGAGCAGCTCGGCTGGACGGAGGACGAGACGCGCGATCGCATCTATTTTGCCGCGGTCTGCCGGTGCTTTCCCGGCAAGAAGACGGGGGGCGGGGACCGCGTGCCCGGCGACGCCGAGATCGCCAACTGCTCCCGCTGGCTCGCACGGGAATTTGCCCTCCTGAGACCGCACCTCGTGCTCCCGGTCGGGCGCCTGGCCATCCGACAGTTTCTCGGCGACGCGCCCCTGGCGGAGATCGTCGGCCGGCAATTTCCCGGCAACTACCGGGGGTTTCCGGTCGATTTGATCCCCCTCCCGCATCCTTCCGGAGCATCGCCGTGGCACCGGATGGAGCCGGGTAAGAGCTTGCTCCGCCAAGCTCTTGAACGGGTTGGCGCCCACCCGGCGATCAAGGCGGCCGCCGGCGCGGCGGCGCCGGCCCGGGACGATTGAAAAAGAATGGCTTGCGTCGGCCGCGGGAACGTATCTGCTCCGCGCTTCAACCTGGATTGATTGTTAGATTACGAGATTTGGTGAATTATCAGGCGGGCATGAGGCCCGGTGATGATTTGAAACCCGGAGGTCGGGAACAGTCCGTGAGCTACCGGTAGATCAAGGGTTCATCATCATGAGTTCGAAGTTATATGTCGGTAATCTGTCTTTCAGCACGACTGAGAGCGAACTGCGCGAAGTCTTCTCGACGTACGGTCAGGTGGCCGAGGTATTCATCGCGATGGATAAGTTCAGCGGCCGTTCGCGCGGCTTCGCGTTTGTCACGATGGGGTCCGATGCGGAGGCCAAGGCTGCCATCGGCGGCGTCAATGGCCGCAGTGTCGGCGGCCGCGACCTGACGGTCAACGAGGCCCGGCCGAAGACGGAAGGCGCCGGCCGGTCGTTCGGCGGCGGCGGCGGCGGTCGTTCGTTCGGCGGCGGAGGCGGCGGCCGCTCCTTCGGGGGTGGCGGAAACCGTCGCTATTAATCGTCCGGCAACCGGACGTTGATTCGGGCGAAGCTCCTTACGGGCTTCGCCTTTTTTTTCGCTCAGAATCGGCGGCCCTGCGATGGGATTGGCGCCGGCCGCGGTGAGGCCTTTACATTCAGATCCCGGCTGCGACACTCGCCGGCATGCGATCCCTTTGCTGTCTGGTCTTGTTGACGCTGGTCGGGCCGGTCCTGCCGCTTCACGCCCAGCGTGAGAAGCTGTCCTGGGATGACCGCGTCTACGTGGAAAAGACCTGGCCCAAGGCGATCAAGACCTCGACCGGTCTGCGCTACGTCATCCTCAAGCCGGGCACCGGCAAGGATACGCCCAAGCCCGGCGACATGGTTTCGGTGATCTTCCAGGGCCGGCTGCTCAACGGGAAGGTGTTCAACGAGGACCTGGATCGGGCGCACCCGTTTCAGGCGCGGGTGGGGCGGGACGAATTGATCCCGGCCTGGGACGAAGCCCTCAAGCAGATGAAGCGCGGCGAGAAGCGGCTGATTATCGTGCCCTATGAGTTGGGCTACGGTACCCGCGGCGATCCGCCGCGCATCCCCCGGATGGCAACGTTGGTCTTCGAGATCGAACTGCTCGGCTTTACGCCGGAGAAGGGCTGAGGGACCGTTCAGCGCTTGTCGCCGGAGGCCGGGATGACGACGTCGGGAAACCGGACGGCAAACTCAGCCGCCGCCTGACGTTGCGCCTCGGCGTCGGTCGTGCCCGCCTTGGCTGTCTTTAATTCTTTCGCGCGGCGGTCAATCCATCGGCTTCGGAATGCCGATTCAATCGCGGCTGCGGGGGGCAGCGTCGGCCCGCTCTTCTTTTTGTGGCGGAACAGGACGCAGCCCGGGGCGAACGCCAGCATCAGGGCAAGAACGGCGAGGACAAAGGGTCTCATGAAGGTAATGTAAATTGTTTTGATGGAACGTACGGGAGACCGCGAGCGCATCTTTTTGGTTTCGTTGGGACACTTTTTGTCTATCCGTTTCTGGCATGAGCGCCGAGTCCGCACCCGAGGAACCGCGTCCGAAGCTGAAGCTGCGTCCCCCGGGGCAGACCCCGCCGGCCGGCGGCCAGCCACCGGAATCGCCGGAGGCGGCGCCGCAGGCTTCGCCGACCCAGTCCCGGGAAAAGCCCCGCCTGGCGCCGACCGCGCCCGAGCCAGACGGTTCGGCCCCGGGCGCCGCTTCGCCCGCCGCCGGCGAGAATCCGGCGCCAGCCGACGCCGGGGGTGCGCCATTTCGGGTGAAACTCCGGGCCAAGGTGGCGATCGATGCGCCTCCGCCCGCGTCGGAACAGCCGGAAAAGGCCGAGCCGGCCGCCGCGCCCTCCGCCCCGGCGGCCGTGACCGAGACACGAAATCCGGCGCCCCCTGTTCCGATCCCGCCGCCCGAGGCGGCTCCCCCGGTCGTGCCGGCGGATCAAACGCCATCGTCTTTGCCGACCGACGGATCGGAGGCCGAACCTGCCAAGGTGCCGGATACGGGAGGACTGAAACTGAAACCCTGGGAACCGGTGGCGCCGGTGGTGCCGCCCCCGGGACAACCGGAAGCGGCCGGTACGGAAGGCTAGGAGCGGAGCGGTCTGGTGCGCCTCGCGCTCGGAATCGGCGTGCCGCTGGTGCTGGTCGCGGCAGGCTTTCTCGCCTTCGAGATGTTTTTTTCGACCCCTCCGCCACCTCCTCCGCTGCATTTCCCCGTGCACCGGCGGGCGACGGCGCCGCATAAGGCCGGGCAGGCGGCAGCGGCAAAGCCGGTTGCAAAGGCGGAACCGGCGGCACCTGCGACGCGGGCGGAGCACCGGACGACCACCATTCCTGAGGCGAAGTCGGCTCCAACGTCGGCAAGCCCGATTCCGGCTGCTCCCAAGCCGGCTCCGGCGGCAGCGACTCCCCCGCCGCCGCCCCAGCCGGGACCGGCGTTCAGTCAATACATCGAGCGCCTGCACATCAGCGGCATGTTCGTCGGGCCGCCGGCGCGGGCTTTTCTCAACGGCGTGACGTATCAGCAGGGCGACGTGATCAACCAGGACCTGGGGGTCGTGTTTGTGGGCGTGGACCCCGTGACGCAGCAGCTCATCTTCAAGGACCGCACGGGCGCCATCATTCGGCGCGACTTCTGATTGGCGTCGCCGGCCGTGGCGCCCTGGTCGGAGGCCGGCCGGCCACGCTCAGGCGTGCAGCCCGGCCCGGATGGCGTGCAGCAACGATGGGTTGGTGATGATGGTGGTCACTCCGTTGACCACAAACTGCACGCCGATGCAGAGCAGGAGGAAGCCCATGATCTTCGTGAGGGCGTTCAGCCCGTTGGCTCCGAGCAGACGCACCATCGTGCCCGACAGCCGCAGGACGATGTAGCTGATGGCCGCAACGATCAGGATGCCGAACATGATCGCCGCATAGTCGAGCCAACTGTCGGCGAGCGAGGTGAAGCCGATGGTCACGGCGATGGAGCCGGGGCCGCTGAGCATGGGCATGGCCAGCGGCGTGAGGGAAATATCGGGCTTGGCCTTCGCCTCCTCCCGCCGCCGGTGTTCCTCCGCGTCCGCCGCCGGCGCATGCAGCATGGAAAGCGCGATGCCGGAGACCAGCAGACCGCCGGCGATCCGGATGCCGGGGATGGAGATGCCGAAGAAGCGGATGATGAAGTCGCCGCCGAACAGGCAACTCACCAGGATGAGGACCATGTAATAGCAGCCTTTCTTCACCTGCCGCAGGCGGTGTGCCTGCGTGTCGTCCTCGGTGATCGCCAGCAGAACCGGCGCGGCGGCCACCGGATTGATGATGGGCAACAGCGTCACGACCGTGCCGAGGATGAGCTGCCAGAAGTGGGACATGGGTCGGAATCGGAATGGTGCGTCCGGGCCGGCTTCGTGCGGCGGGCAGATCGAAGTTCTACCAGACCTCCACCGGCCCCTTGGGTACCGGGATGCCCGGAAGGGCGGTCTCCGCCTCCGGTCGCATGAACGACGCCACCAGGCGTTTCGGACGGTAGGCCGGCCGCAACTTTCCATCGGCGTCGCAAAACCCGGCCCGCCAGCTCTGATAGGCCGACAGGGCTTCGTGAAACTCCGCGCGGGTGCGGAGGGTGGAAATGCGCCGCCGGAAATCGACGGCGGGGCCGAACCGCTTCGCATACCAGGCCGCCGGCCGGCGAAACAGACGGCAGCCCATCTCCTCGCCGAACACCTCGATCATCAGGTCGAAATGCCGGCACATGACGCGCACCCGTTCCTCGAAGGACGGCTCCTCCTCCGGCTCCCCCGTGCGGAGGTAATGTTCGGTCTGCCGGAAGATCCAAGGATTGTAGAAAGCGCCGCGACCGATGCTGACTCCGGCGCAACCCGTGGCCTCGAGCATGACCTGGGCCGCCTCCGGGGTGGTGACGTCTCCGTTGCCGATGACCGGAATGGCGCGCACCGCCTCGACGACCGCCCGGATGCCGGCCAGGTTCACCGTCCCTCCGAAGCCTTGGGCGCGGGTCCGGCCGTGCACGAAGATGGCGGCGACGCCGGCGTCCTCCAGCACGCGGGCGAGTTCGGGAGCGGTGAGATTGGCCTCGTCCCACCCCAGGCGCATCTTGGCCGTCACCGGAATCCGGACCGCGGCGACCATGCCGCGGACCAGCGCGGCGGTCTGGCGCAGCTCCGTCATCATGGCCGAGCCTCCCCCGATGCGCGTCACCTTGCGGACCGGGCAGCCCATGTTGATGTCGACCGCGTCGTAGCCGCGGGCATCGAGGAGGGCGGCGGCGTCGCGCATCTCCTCCGGCACGCTGCCGAAAAGCTGCACGGCCAGCGGCCGGTCCGCGGGTCGCGTTTCGATGAGCTGAAGCGCGCGGCGGTTGCGCTCGAGGAGCGAGCGGGCGTTGACCAGGTCGGTCGTGGCCCAGCCCAGGCCGCCCAGTTCACGCAGCGTCAGCCGCATCGGCAGGTTGGTGTACCCCGCCAGGGGCGAGAGGAAGAGATCGGACGGGAGCTGGTGCGGGCCGAGGCGCATCGGTCAGTTGGCCGGGGGCGGCCGCCGCCAGAACGAAATCAGCGGGATGATCGCCGGCCCGACGATGAGGAGCAGCGCGATCGCGAGAATCACGCCGGGCGACGGCGACAGGCGGTGCGTGCCGTCGACGTTGGCCTGGAAGACCCGCTGGTGAATGAACCCGAGGAAGGCGGCAACTCCGCAGCCGGTGATCAGCACCAGCGAGGCGAGCCGCCGCCGGGTCTGCAGCACCTGCGTCGGGGCCAGCCAGCGTTCCTTGTGCGGCAGGCTGATTGCCATCGCGGGCAGGTGGTACGTGAACAGCGCGAGCAGGACAAAAAAGGCGGGCAGGCCGAGAGCCAGCAGCACCTGGATGCGGAAAAAACGGGCCCGCGGCATCCAGGCGTCGGCGTAGCCGGCGGCATTGAAATGCGACGCCACGTACGCCGGGAGATCGGCGCGATCAAAAGCCGCCTGCGCCACGGCCGCCAGGGCCAGCAGGATGAGCAGAATGAGGGCGGGGGATTTCATCGCGGGCACGCGCGGGTCAGACCGCGGCCACCGCGCGCTTCAGACGCGCGAGCGCCTCGGCCAGCGTGGCGCGCGGACAGCCGAAATTCAACCGCACATGGGTGCCAGCCGGGGCGCCAAAGGGCCGGCCGTCGGACAGGCCGAGACCATGCTGCTCAAAGTGGCCGGTCGGATCCTTGAGGCCCAGGTCCTCGACATTGAGCCAGGCCAGGTAGGTGGCCTCGATGGGCGCTTCGAGGCGGATCCCCGGCAGTTCGCTTGTCAGGTGGTCGGATAGGAAATCGCGGTTGCCGCGAAGGTAGTCGATCAGGGCGCGCCGCCACGGCTCTCCCTGCCGGTAGGCGGCCTCGGACGCCGCAAAGCCAAGGCAGTTGACCTCGGCGACGATCCCCTGGGTGGCGCGGACAAACCTCCGCCGCAGGTCGGCGTCGGGAATGATCGCCAGCGAGGTTCCGAGCCCGGGAACATTGTAGGTCTTGCTGGGTGCCATCAGCGTGACCGAGCGGCGGGCAATCTCGGCGCCCAGCGTCGCGGTCGGCACGTGCGGATGGTCATCGAGGATGAGGTCACAGTGGATCTCGTCGGAGCAGAGGATGAGGTCGTGCCGCAGGCAGAAATCGGCCAGCCGCGCGAGTTCTTCGCGGCGGAAGGCGCGGGCCACCGGGTTGTGGGGATTGCAGAGGAAGAACAGCCGGGTTTGCGGGGTGACGGCGCGTTCCATCGCCTCCCAGTCGATGTCCCAACGCCGGGCGGCGCGGTCCAGCACCAGGGGAACGGTGGTGACCCGCCGGTCCTGGTGCGCCGGCGCGCTCATGAACGGCGGGTAGACCGGGGAGTTGCAGAGGACCGCTTCGCCGGGCGCCGCAAAGGCGCGGGCGGTGACGTTCAACCCCACGACCAGACCGGGCAACCAGACCAGCCACGCCGGATCGATCCTCCAGCCGTACCGTGCCTCCATCGCGCCCACGACGGCCTCGATGGTGGACGCCAGCGGCCGGGCGTAGCCGAACACCGCATGGTCGACGCGGGCGTGCAGGGCGGCCACCACCTCGGGCGGACTGCGAAAATCCATGTCCGCCACCCACAGGGGAAGCACCTCCCGGCCGGCATATCGCTGCCATTTCTGGGAGTCCGTGTTGCGTCGGTCAACGGGGGTGTCGAAGTCGTAGGTCATTCGGGCCGGGCCGGAAACGTAAGCACAGTTTCGGCCGGGAGGGCACGGAATTTCCGCGTTCGGGCGGGCGGCGGCGTGACGATTTTTCCCGCCGCGGCGACTCACGGGTGCAAGCCTGACGCGCCACCGCCCACCACGCCGATCTTAAGTTATTAATCCCCGGTGACTTGGTTCGATCGCCGGCCGGCATCGATCCCGCTTTTGAGCGCCCAGTCAGACATCACTCACACGTACCCAACCACAAGGAGGAAGAAAGTCATGCGTAGCATCATCCAATACACCAATCCCCGTGGCGTCAGTCTCCTGCCGTCGGTCTTCGCGGCCTCGAGTCCCTGGACGGGTCTCGAAAGCGAAATCGACCGGTTGTTCGAGTCGACGCTTTCCGGCTTCGTCGCGCCGAGCTTCGAAAGCCGTTTCCCGGTCGACCTCTACGAGGACAAGGACAACACCTACGTCCGCGCCGAGCTGCCGGGAGTCAATCGCGACGATATCAGCGTCGAGATGGTCAACGGCTACCTCAACGTCAGCGCCACGCGCAAGACGAAGGGCGAGGAGGGCGAGGAGTCGTACGCGCTCTCGCGTTCGGTGGCCATCCCCGAGGACGTTCACGCCGACCGGGTCAGCGCCGCCTACGAGAACGGCGTGCTGACGGTCACGCTGCCGAAGAAGGAGGAGGCCAAGCCGCGGAAGATCACCGTCGAGGTCAAGTGACCTCCCAGCCGCGTCGAACCCACAACCTGAACATTCAATCCAAGGAGAATCTGCCATGTCACGCTTGAGGAATCTGGTTCCGTCCTTCGCGCGCCGCGAGGATCGGGAAAACGCCGAACCCACCGTCCGTCCCTGCTACGAGATCAAGGAGACGCCCGAGGCCTGGGGCCTCACGGCCCACCTGCCGGGCGTCAACAAGGACGGCCTGGAGGTGACGGCCGAAGAGGGGTTGATCACGATCCGCGGCCGCCGCGGGTGGAAGGTGCCCTCCGGATGGACCGCGCTGTATCGCGAGTCCACCGATGCACCGTTCGAGCTCTCGTTGGCGCACGACAACACGATCGACGTCAGCCGGATCCACGCCGAGCTGAAGGACGGGGTGCTGCGCGTCTCGCTGCCGAAGGCCGAAGCCATCAAGCCGCGCAAGATCGCCGTCAGTTAGCCGTCGCGATGCGCAGGCGGTGATTTCGGAGCCGGATGCCGAGGCATCCGGCTCCTCCGGCTTCAGTGAAAATCGACCAGCTGGATGTCGAAAACCAGCGAGGTTTTCGGCGGCACGCGGGGCGGGCGGCCCTTGTCGCCGTAGGCCAGCCACCATGGAATGATGGCCGTGAGCTTCTCGCCCTTCTTCATGATGCGCACGGCGTCGTCCAGGCCGGCGATCACCCGGCCCGACCCGACGACAAAGGTGTAGGGCCGCCCGGCTTCGAAGCTGCTGTCGATCACCTTGCCGTCCAGGAGGCGCCGCACCACGTATTGGATCGTCACCGTCTGGC
>JBJKRV010000079.1:0-8844 GCA_046704465.1 Opitutaceae bacterium
CCGATGGCGACCACCTCCTGGCGCATGACCTCACGCACACCGTCCAGCAACGGGATGGTCCGCCGGCGGCCCAACGCCAGGCGGCGATCGGCGAGCCGGAAGATCCGACCGAGGAGGAGGCCGACACGGTCGCGGACGCCGTGCTGGAGGATGACCCGGACGCCGCCCCGCCCGAAATCACCCGAGGCGCGACTGCCATGGCCCAGGCCCGGCGCCCCCGGAAACGGCGCCGCGGCAAACGCGGGCCCGCGAAAACGAAAGGGGCGAAAAAGAAACCGATCACTTTCCGCCTTTTCCACACCAGGTTCAACGCGAAGGTGGATACGGCCGGCAACGTCACGGTCACCCGGGCCGGCAAGACCTCCGATGGATGGACCTTCGCGTCGGCCGGCAAGAACGTGGTCACCGGCGAGCGGACGGACTCCCATACCCAGTACGTCCACGCCAGCGGAAAGACCGAGGCGCTCGTGGAGCGCTGCACGGTCACAGTGCCGGCCGGCGGACCGGCCAAGGTGTCCGCGATCACTGCCGAGCTCGGCAGCCCCTCGCGGCTGACCATCGAGCTTTCCGGCACCAAGACGGCGGCCCACCGGAAAAAAGCGACGGTCAACGGCGCGGTGGTGGCACAGCTCGATCTGCCGTCGACCGCCCTCACGTTCACGCCGGCGGACGGCGATTCGATTCACCTCGGACTGGGCGGCGACGCCTGGGTGTTCTCGTCGCTGCAGCCGGATCCGGTGCCCCCGGCGACGACGGCCGCACCGGTCACGGGATTCTTCCGGGTGGGCTATTTCACCCGCTACGTCGACCGGGGCGTCCCCACCTTCGGCATCGCCACGCCCTCCGAGTCCGATGCCGCCCGGCGGCAGGCCATGGACGATCTGACCAAGGCGCCGACGCCGAAGGCACGCCGGATCACCCACGACGAGGCCGAGCGGTTCAAGGTGGTCACGTTGATCGAGTCCGATTTCGCGGGAGTGCAAACCTACGATACCGGCATCCTCTCCTTCGGCTTCGCCCAATGGACGGTCAACGCCGATCTTCCACGGATGCTGCTCAAGGTCGACTCCGCGACCTTTCAGCGGTATCTGGGGCGCTACGGCCTGGCCGTCGGCGCGCCGGTGCGACAGCTCGACAGTTTCGTCCACAAATTCGTGGGCAGACACCGGAACCGGCTCGGCGTGCGGAATCGCTCCGAAGGCGCCCTGTTCCTGAACGGAAAGGAACTCGTGAACAAGCGCCTGCTCGCGAAGGCTGCGGCCCAGTCCGTGGCGCTTGGAATCCTGTGCGTGCAGGCGACCGCGGTCGTGGCCGAGATCGACGCCGCCACGCCCGACCTGAAGTCCCCCGACCCCAAGAAGAAGGCGGCGGCCGCACACGCCATGAAGGACGCGCGAAAACAGGTCGCGACGTTGCGGCGGGCCCTGGCCGGCCTCGCCGGCGTCGGCCGCCGGCGGAATCTGCGGGCGGAGGCGGCGCTGCTCGGCCAGGTCGCGTCCAACGGGGCGGCGGCGGCCCAGGATCTGATCGCCCATTGCGCCGACTCCGAGGTGATGCGCGGCGAAGAGTGGGCGCTGCGGTTCGAAATGCTCGGCCAGTCGACCGGGGGGCGTGACGCCCAGATCGCCGAGGTGCGGGCAAACTGGCGGGACGTCTCCTCCGAATCGACCCACAAGACGTCCTTCCTGACGCTCCTTCCCCATTTGCGCGGTCAGGCCGCGCTCCTCTCAAGTTACCTGAACAGTCACCGGACCGCAAAGGGCGTGGGCCGGGCGGTCGACATCTTCAAGGCGCAGAAGCAAAAGGAGGCCGACGCGGCCGCGATCAAGGCCGGCCATCCGACGCCCTCGCCGCTGGCGGTCGATTGGAAGGCCTTTCCGTGGCCGTCCGGGGACAAGCGCTGGTCCACCCTCTGGACCCCCAAGGTGATCGATGCGTTCGAGAAGATCGCCGTCATCGAGGTGACCAAGGGCACGACGAGCCCCAAGAACCGGCGTGGAGTCATCCAGGCGCAATTCCCCTGAGGCAGGGGCCGCCGCGGGCGTCCCGAACACTGCCGGTGCCTGAATTCGCAGACCGGGCCCAATCGATCCGGAAGATTGGCGCCCGGCGCTTCCCGGTCGCGGATTGACCCGCGCCACCACGGACCCGGCACCGCCGGCCGTTCAGTGCGCGAGGCCCCAGCGCCGGCTGAACGGATAATAGATGAACAGCGGGCGGCCGACCACGGACTTCTCCGGCACGAAGCCCCAGTAGCGCCCGTCCTCGCTGTTGGCGGAATTGTCGCCCAGCGCAAAGTAGGACCGCGGCGGCACGACGACCACGTCGTCCGGCCGGCGCAGGTAGATCTGCGCCGTGTCGCCGGGCGCGGCATTGCGGTAGCCTGGGTAGCGGTCCTCCTGGTGGTTGTTCAGCGTGAACGCGCGCGCTCCGGTGATCGGCTTGCCGTTGCGGTAGAGCACCGGCTGCCGGATCTGGAGGCGGTCGCCCGGCTCGCCGACCAGCCGCTTGATGTAATACTCGTCCTGGCCGATGGCGGGAATGTGGTTGGTCCGGAAGACGAAACCGTCGCCAACCTTCGGGCGCACGAAGTTGTAGCTGAACCGGTCGACAAAAAGGCAGTCCCCGGTCAGGACGTCGAACCGCATGATTGGCGTCCCCGCCTTCACCCGCCGCCCGAGTTTGATCATGTAGGCCGGGGTCGTCTCGGGAGAACCTTCGGCGACCTGCACCTGGGTGGGCTCCACCTCGCCGCTGTGGCCGGCCTGCTCCAAGAAGCGGTTGAAGCCGGCATTGCCTCCGAAGAACGTGTCGCGGAAGAGACGGTCAAAGTCGTGAAACTCGTACGGCACGTCGACCGACGTCGAGGCGCCCCCGACATAGAACGTGTAGCGCCGGACCTTCGCGGGGATGACCAGCCATTTCAGCCCGGTGCGGACCGTGTAGGCCAACTGGCCGTCCGGGAAGAAGGTCGCCGCCACCTCGCCGCTCACGGGTGCGACCGCCTCGCGCCGCTGGGATCCAAACGCCACAAAGCGGTAGATCTCGTCCAGCAGGCCGGGCGGCTTGTCGCCGGGCGGGTAGTTCTCGCCGGTGAGCCCGTAATAGCTCGGCCACATTGAATTCGTCGGGATCTTGAACGGCTGAATGAAATAGGTGCGCAACCCCAGGACGATGATCGCGGCGGCGAGGAAGAACTCGACGTTCTCCATCATCCACGACTTCGGGTAGAAATTGCCCCCGACCTGCCGGAGCACGCCCTCGAGCGACTCGATGCCGAGCTTCAGCCGTCCGGCGTCGGCCCGCTGCTTGAGCTGGAGGCGCAGGGCGGCGCGTTGCTCGTTCAGTTCCTGAAGCTGCGCCTCGGTCACCTCGTCGCGGCGGTATGGCGTGATCTTGTCGGCGAGATGCAGCCAGTTGGCGGCGTACTCGCGCATCTTGCGCTCGGTGCGGTTGAAGAATCCAAACACAGGGTGGTCTCCTTTGCGGTCGCTAGCGGTTTTGCGCCCGCGTCCGGCGGGCGAATCTTTCCGGGCCTTCGGGGCCGGCGGGCAAAAAACTTCCAGGGCGATGGCTCCGGCCCGGCACGTCCGCCGGACTCGCAGCCTCGGGGTCTGGCGGGGCGAGGCTCACTGGTTCTTGAGCACCTGGATGAAGGCGTCCGGCGGGATCGACACCCGGCCAACCTGCTTCATCTTGCGTTTCCCTTCGCGCTGCTTCTCGAGCAGCTTGCGCTTCCGGCTGATGTCGCCGCCATAGCATTTCGCCGTGACGTCCTTGCGCAGGGCGCGCACGTCGTCCCGGGCGACGATCTTGCCGCCGATGGCCGCCTGGATCGCGACCTTGAACATCTGCGGGGGGATGATGGCGGCCAGTTTTTCGCACAGCTCCCGGCCCTTCCCCTCCGCCTTGCTCCGGTGCACGATGCTGGAGAACGCATCCACGGGTTCGCCGTTCACCAGGATGTCGAGCTTCACCAGGTCGGACACCCGGTACTCGCCCAGTTCATAGTCCATCGAGCCGTAGCCGTGGGTCACGCTCTTCAGGCGGTCGTTGAAGTCCACCAGGATCTCGTTCAGGGGCAGGATGCATTGCAGCATCACGCGGGTGGCGTCGAGCGTGTCGGTGCGTTCCACCGTGCCCCGCTTTTCCATCACGAGCGCCAGCAGGTCGCCCAGGCTGGCGTTGGGGATGTGGATCGAGGCGTGGATGGTGGGTTCGCGGATCTCGGCGATCGCGGGCACCTCCGGCAGGTTGACCGGATTGTCGACCTCGATGAGTTCGCCCGACGTCTTCAGGACCCAGTACACGACGCTCGGATAGGTGGAGATGATCTCGACCCCGAACTCGCGCCGGATCCGCTCCTGGACGATTTCCATGTGCAGCAAGCCCAGGAATCCGCAGCGAAAGCCGAACCCGAGCGCGACCGAGGTCTCCTGCTGATAGAGAAAGGCGGAGTCGTTGAGGCGCAGGCGTCCGAGGGCGGCCTTGAGGTGTTCGTAGTCGGACGTCTCCAGCGGGTAGAGACCGCAGAACACCATCGGACGGACCTCCTTGTAACCCGGCAGCATCGCCGCCGCCGGCTTCACCGCCAGCGTGATCGTGTCGCCGGTCTTGATGTCGGCCGTGTCCTTGATGCTGCTGACGATGTAGCCGACGTCGCCAGCGGTCAGTTCGCCGGCCTTCTCCATCGCCGGCCCGAACACCCCGACCTCCTTGACCTCCGATTTGAGGCCCGAACTCATCAGCAACATCGTGTCGCCCGCCCGGATGGTGCCCGAAAACACCCGCGCGTAGGCGATCACGCCGCGGTAGGCATCGTAGAGCGAATCGAAGACGAGGATGCGGGCGGCGGGATAGTCGACCCACCGGGGCGGCGGGAATTTCGTGACGATCGCCTCGAGGATTTCCGTGATGCCGATGCCGGCCTTGCCGCTGGCCAGGATCGCCTCCTCGGCGGGGATGGCCAGGATGTCCTCGAGCTGGCGCATGCAGAGGTCGAGATTGGCGCTCGGCACAACGATCTTGTTGATGACCGGAATGATCCGCAGCCCTTGCTGCACCGCCAGATGCGCGTTGGCGACCGTCTGCGCCTCCACTCCCTGCGCGGCGTCGATCAGCAGCAGCGCGCCTTCGCACGCGGCCAGGCTGCGCGACACTTCGTAGGAGAAATCCACGTGGCCGGGCGTATCCATCAGGTTGAGCTGATAGGTCCGCCCGTCCGCCGCCGGGTAGTGCATCGTCACCGGGTGGCTCTTGATGGTGATGCCGCGCTCGCGCTCCAGATCCATGGAGTCGAGCAATTGATCCTTCATCTGCCGTTGCGCCACCGTGTGGGTGTGCTCAAGCAGCCGGTCGGACAGCGTCGTCTTGCCGTGATCGACGTGGGCGATGATGCAGAAATTGCGTTTGAGCGTTACATCCATGCGCGGAAGGCAGGTGAACCGGCGCCGGTGCGCCGGACGCCGGCGGAAACCGCCACTGTGAGAGCGGCGCTCGGCCCTTTCAAGCGGCTAAATCCGCCGCCTCGGAAAAACTCCGCACGGGCCAGCTGCGCTCGGTGCGCCGGGCGAGACCCGCGAGCACCCCGCCCGGTCCCAGCTCCCAAAACTCCGTCGCGCCGGCGGCCGCGGCCGCGCGCATGCACGCCTCCCACCGGACGGGTGAAACGATCTGGCGGACCAGCGCCGTGCGGATCTCCTCCGGCTCCGCCACCGGCCCGCCGGTGGTGTTGGTGAACACCGTGAGCGCGGGCCGGCTTATCGGCTGTCCGGCCAGGAACGCGGCGAAGGCGATGCGGGCCGGCTCCATCAGCCGGCTGTGGTAGGCGCCCGCGACGTTCAACGGAATCACCTTGCGCATGCCGCGCTCCTTGGCGCCGGCGACCGCCGCCGCGACCGGTTCGCGCCCGCCCGAGATCACGATCTGTCCGGGGCAGTTCAGGTTGGCCATCTCCACGTCAAACTCCCGGCAGAGGGCGGCGACCGCCTCGGGCGCCTCCCCGATCACGCTGGCCATCGTCCCGCTGGTCTGCTCGCACGCCAGCTGCATCAGGCGGCCGCGCTCGGCCACGACCCTCAACCCCGTCGCAAAATCGAACGCGCCCGCCGCCGTCAGCGCGGTGATTTCGCCGAGGCTCAGGCCCAGCGCCATCGACACGCCGTCCAGCCGGCCCGACTCCCGCAACACGGCGTGGAGCGCGAGCCCGTGGACAAACAATGCCGGCTGGCACACCCGGGTCTGGGTCAGCTCGGCCTCGGGCCCTTCGAAGCTGACGCGCGCCAGATCCCAGCCGAGGACGCCGTTGGCCTCCTCGTACAGCGCACGGGCACGGGGAAACCCTTCATAGATGGTTCGACCCATGCCCACCTTCTGGGCACCCTGGCCGGAAAAGAGCAATGCGAGCGACATGGCGGATAATACCGGGCGTATAAACCGCCGCGCGGCTCAAAAACCAAGCCTTAAAAAATCCTCCCTGGGCCCGGCGCGGCGTTTTTTCATCCGCCGGTCCGCACGGGGGTTGCACGCCCCGGCAGGGCGGTTGCCGGCGGGCCGAAGGGCCCGCGCCTGCGGCAATTTCGCGGGGCAGCGCTCCGCGAACCGGGCGGCTGCCGCTACGTCACAAAGATGCCCTTGAGGTTCATCTCGAGGGCCGGAGGGTTCGGTGAGAACCGCAGGCCGTCGGCCTTGCTGATCTTGGCGCTCTTGATCAGCTTCAACAGGTCGCGGTTGAACGAGCGCGAACCGGCCTCGTCGCCGGTTTCGAGCAGTTGCTGGATCCGCTCGAACTTGCCCTCCAGCAGCAGGGTTCGCACGGTGGCGTCCGCGATCAGCATTTCGAACGCCGCGTAGCGCCCGCCCCCCTCCAGCGCCGGAATCAGCCGCTGACAGATGAGTCCGCGCAGCGAGCCCGCCACCTGGCGGCGGGCCTGGACCAGTTGTTCCGGCGGGAAGAACTCGAAGAGCCGCGTGAGCGATTGCTGGACCGTGGCCGCATGGATGGTTGAAAAGACCAGGTGGCCGGTTTCCGCCGCCGAGATCGCGGTCTCGAAGGTCTCACGATCGCGCATTTCGCCGATCATGATGATGTCCGGGTTCTGGCGGAGCACGGCGCGGATCGCCAGGGCGAAATCGGGCACGTCGATGCCGATCTCCCGCTGTTCGAACACCGACTTGTCGTCCGCAAAGGTGTATTCGATCGGGTCCTCGATCGTGACGATGTGCCGGTCGAGGTTCTGGTTGATCCAGTTCAGCATCGCGGCCATGGTCGAGCTCTTGCCCGTCCCGGTGGCGCCACAGAGCAGCAGGATGCCATCCTTGGCCTGGGACAGGCGGATCAGGGGCTCCGCGTCGAGGTTGAGCTCGTCAAAAGTGGGCGCCCGGCTCTTGACGTGCCGCATCACCACGCTCGGCGTGCCGCGCTGGCGAAAGGCGTTGACGCGGAAACGTCCGATGTCCTCCGCCGAATACGCGTAGTCGACCTGGGCGTCGCGTTCCCACAGGTCGCGGAAGTGGCGGGGCAGGGATGCCTCGATGAACCCCAGCACCTCGTCGCCGGTGATCGGATCCATGTCCACGGGCTTCAGCCGGCCGGCCAGGCGCAGGTAGGCCGGCTTGTTGGATTTGATCACAATGTCGCTCGCGTTGTTCTCGACCGCGAGCTTGAGGACTTCGTTGAGGAGTTGGACGGGATCCATGGGCTGGAGGGATTAGGGCGGTGCCGAAAAAAGAATGTGCTTTTTTACCCGGGTCTGTTTTGTTCAGCAAGCCACATTCCCAGACTCAGGCCCGCCATGAAGTTGCGTCGGTTTACCGGTACCCTCACCGCCCTGGTGACACCCTTTTGGAAGCAGGAAGTCGCCCACGACGACCTGCGCGCCCTGGTGAATTTCCAGATCAAAGCGGGAATCGACGGCCTCGTGCCGGTGGGCTCGACCGGCGAATCGGCCACGCTTTCGCACGAGGAGCACATCGAGGTGATCCGCGGCGTGATCGAGGCGGCACGCGGGCGCGTGCCCGTCGTCGCCGGGGCCGGGTCAAATTCGACCCGGGAGGCCCTGGGGTTGGTCGCGGCGGCCAATGCCGCCGGGGCCGACGCCTTGCTGGTGGTGGCGCCCTACTACAACCGGCCGACCCAGGAGGGTCTGTTCCGCCATTTCTCGGCGATCGCCGAAGCGACCGACCGGACCATCATCCTGTATTCCATTCCCGGCCGCTGCGGCGTCGAGATCAGCGTTGGCGTGGTGGAACGCCTCCGGGCACGCTATCCGCACGTCAACCACATCAAGGAGGCGGGCGGTTCGGTGGATCGCGTCGACCAGCTCAAGCGGGCCCTCGGGAACGACCTGGTGGTGTTGAGCGGCGACGATTCCCTCACCCTGCCCTTCATGGCCGTGGGGGCCGAGGGCGTGATCAGCGTGGCCTCCAACCTCCGGCCCCGCGACGTCACGCGCCTGACCCACGCGGCGCTGGCGGGCGACTTCCGCGCGGCGGGTCGCCTTCACCGGCGGCTGTATCCCCTGTTCAAGGGCCTGTTCATCGAAACCAATCCGGTCCCGATCAAGACGGCGCTGGCGCTGGCCGGGCGCATCCGGTCTCCGGAAGTCCGCCTGCCGCTGTGCAGCCTGGGTTCCAACAGCCTGGCCTCCCTCCGCGAGGTCCTGGCGCAGACCCGGAGCTAGGTCCGCCATGCCGCTGGCCATCTTGTTGCACGGATCCCGCCGACGGATGGGCCGGGTGATCGCCGCCATCGCCCCCGATCTGGATGTGCGCGTCGCCGCCAATTGCAGCAGGCCCTCCGTCGCCGCCGGGCTGCTGAAGTCGACCATGACGTCGCAAGCCGCC
>JBJKRV010000080.1:0-2546 GCA_046704465.1 Opitutaceae bacterium
GCCGGGTCACCGCGGGCGGACGGCAGGTTTCCGAGCACCAGGCGTCGGGGTGCCGGGGGCGCCGCATCTGCGACTTCGGCAAAGGCCTCTCGACTCAACGCGGTCATGTCCACCTCCGTCGCCCGAATCGGTTGCCGGCCCATCCGGGAAAAGGCCAGCAGACTGTCGATCAGGCGGCCCATCCGGCGCGCCTCACCGCAGACCACATCCAAGAGACGCCGCCCTTCGGCGCCCAGCGCGGATCCGTAGTCCTCGACGATCATCCGGGCGTAGCCGTCGATGCCCCGCAGCGGTGCCCGCAAATCATGCGACACGGAGTAACTGAAAGCTTCCAGCTCCTGGTTGGCCGCCACCAACTGCTCCGTCCGCTCCTGGACCCGCGCCTCCAGGTCGGCGTTCAGCCGGTGCAATTCCTCCTCGGCCTGCACGCGGCGCGTGATGTCGACCCGGATGGCGACAAACTGCCGCGGTTTGCCCTCGCCGTTCAGGATCGGCACGATGGTCGTGTCCACCCAATAGAACGTCCCGTCCTTGGCCCGATTCCTGATCTCGCCGTGCCAGACCCGTCCCCGGGCGATCGTCGTCCAGAGGTTGCGAAAGAAGGTCCTCGGATGATGGCGCGAGTTGATCAGCCGATGGTCCTGGCCGAGCAACTCCTCGCGCGAGTATTGGGAGATGGCACAGAACTTGTCGTTGACGTAGGTGATCCGCCCGTCCGGCGTGGTCGTGGCCACGATCGCGTGTTCGTCCAGGGCGGTCTTCAGATCGCCCAGCTCCCGGCTGAACGCCACCAAGCGCTCGTGTTCGGGCAACCCTGCCAGTTCGCGAAACCACGCCATGACGTGCTCTTCCCTCGATTGTGATCACGGGCGCAGGTCCCGACGGGCCGGATGTGAGCCTGTCTTGCGCTCAGTTCCAGGTCCGCCGGAGCAACGCCCAGTGTAGGTCAAGTTTGTTTGTGATCCGGCTGAAACGGTGGAACTCCACCGGCTTGCTCAAGTACGCCTCGACTCCGAGCCGGTCGCATTCGATCAAGTCGACATCGTGATGGGACGCGGTGAGCACCACCACCGGCAGGCGTCGGGTCCGCTTGTTGGCGCGGATTCCGCGCAACACCTCGATCCCCCCAATCCCGGGAAGGCCCAGATCGAGCAACATCACCTGGGGGTGTCCGGGATCATGCCGGCGCCACGCATGTTTGCGCCGGCAATAGAGGAAATCCAATGCCTCCTCCCCGGTCCGAAGCACCCGCACCGGATTGAAGATCCGGGCCTGTTGGAACGCCCGGAGGGTCAACTCGACATCCGCCGGATTGTCCTCCACCAGGAGAATCTCCGCCACCTCGGTGCCCGTCGGCAGACTGACCTGAAGCTCCGACGATTCAGACAACAGGGCCGAAAGCGATACCTCCAGTGCCCGGGCCAGCTTGCTGATGCTTGAAAGCGAAAGGTTGCGGGCGCCGCGCTCAATGTCGGCCACGTAGGTCCGATGCAGGTCCGCACGACAGGCAAGTTCCTCCTGGGAAATCTCCAGCTGGTGCCGGCAGGCCTTCACCCGCTTCCCCAGGCGCGACCGCAACGCGGCGTCATCCTTTAGAAGGCGATGATTTTTTGACACTTGCAACACCGTCATCTTACCCTCCGCCGCAACAGACTTTAAGTGACAAGCGTCCAGCGTGCCGCGTCTCCATTTCCGGCGACCGACCGCCACTCGGACCGATACGGACGTCTGACCACGTCGCCATGGGAGGCGAAACTGGCCCCCCTTTTCCATGGACGCCTGGTCGGATTCTTCGCCGTCATGACTTCCCTCGACTCGCGCCCCGCGCAGAAGAGGAATCCACTTCATGAGGGATACGGATTCCGCCGGTGGGCGCGCTAATTCACAAGAATCTAGGCCCCCACAGGTCGCGCGCAACCGGCGGCGGCCCCTATAAGCCCGCGTCGCCAACGACCGCGCGGGAGGTCCGGGAAAGTCGCCATCCGATTGTCACAAGCTCTTGTCTGAGGCGGCCGAACGGCCGCACCCATGCAAATCGCAAATGAGCTTTAGGATTCCATCCAAGCGTTTCGAGGCGACCGCAAGTGCACCGTTCACCGCGGGAACGCCGCGCGTGCGACTCGACTCATGCCCGGTGTGGATGCGACCGAAGTGCGTCGGTCTTGGTCTGCGGATCCAATCCGTGACCTCCGCCGCGGGGGCTGAACTCGGACATTCGATACCTTCGGATTGACGCAAGTTCCATCGGGTCCACTTCCTCGTGCCGCCACGGTGCGCCCCACCTTGCGATTGACAGCGGCGCAGCGCGGACAATCGTTGACGGGTCACGTGACACGGGGTGTTCCCACTGCGGGAACTGAGACCATACCCGTCGAACCTGATCCGGATCATACCGGCGAAGGAATCGTCACCGCCGACCGCTGCGCATCGGGCGCGGGGCCGGCCACGACGATTGCGGCGCCGGGCTCCAACCCGCCATGTTCAACGCCGACCGCTGCACCTCCATCCTCGCCGCCATCCGGCAGCGCAATCCACTCGTCCACAAC
>JBJKRV010000081.1:0-3721 GCA_046704465.1 Opitutaceae bacterium
TGATCGGAGAGGAAGGACCGATATGGTTGCTCGGACCGCTAAATTCGCGACGGCTCTTATTCTCGTAGGTCTTGTGGGGTATTGGGGGTGGGCGCGCGGCCCAGCTCTGGTCGAGAGCGCGCTAGCCGCCCCGCGCCCGGCCCAGACACCGGCGCGGCCCGCTCCGGCCAAGACCGCGAACGGCATCCACCCCGGCGGCCCGCTTCCCAAGGGATCGTGGGCGGAGCCGGCGGGCGATCTGGCGAACACGCGCTACAGCGGGCTGGATCAGATCACCGCGCAGAATGTGAAGAACTTGAAGGTGGTGGCCGAGTTTTCCACCGGGACCCGGTACGGGCTGGAGGGGCAGCCGGTGGTGGTCCACAACAGCATGTATGTTGTCACGCCGTTTCCCAATGATGTGTTGGCCTTCAATCTGAAGGACATGACCGGTCCCATGGAATGGGAGTTCAGCCCGCATGTCGACTCGATCGCTCAAAGCCGCGCCTGCTGCGGCCCGGTGAATCGCGGCGCGGCCTACGGCGACGGAAAAATCGTCTACCAGACGCTCGACGGTTACACCGTGGCGATCAACGCCGAAACCGGCAAGCTCGCCTGGCGGACGCGGACGGGCGACCTGCGTCTGGGCGAAACGGCCTCCGGCGCCCCGCTCATCGTGGATGACAAAGTGTACGTGGGAGATTCGGGCGCCGATTTCGGCGTGCGCGGCAAGCTGACCTGTCTCAATCTGCCCGACGGACACATCCTGTGGACGGCCTACAGCGCGGGGCCCGATTCCGACGACCTGATCGGTTCCCAGTTCAAGCCGTTCTATCCGGGCGACCAGGGTAAGGACCTGGGCGCGAAAACGTGGGATATGGACCGTTGGCAGCGCGGCGGGGGAACGGTTCCCGGCTGGATTTCCTACGATGCCAAGTCGAACAGGAACTATTACAGCTCCGGAAATCCGGGCGTGTGGAACCCCTATCTGCGCCCGGGCTCCAATAAATGGTCGGACACCAACTTCGCCAGGAATGCCGATAGCGGTCAGGCGGAATGGGCTTTTCAGATCGAGCCACACGACAATTACGGCTACAACGAGGGCGTGGGAAACATCCTGGTCAATATGAACTGGGACGGCCGTCCGCGCGAGCTGCTGCTTCATCCCTCCCGCAACGGCTTCATGCTGGTTCTTGACCGCACGAGCGGTCAGCTGCTCTCGGCGACAAAATTCGTCGATTCCACCAACTGGGCCTCCGGCTACGATCTGAAAACCGGCCAGCCGATTCTCAATCCCGATGAAGAGACCCACCAAGGAAAAGTCGTCACCGGCATCTGCCCCTCCACCACGGGCGCTACGGGGCTTTCGCCCTCCGCCGTTTCTCCGCATACCGGGTATCTGTACATTCCGGTTCGCTACACCTGCATGGACTTCGAAGGGCGCGCGGCAAACTATATTGCCGGAACCCCGTTTATCGGCGCCATGGTCAAGATGTATCCCGGCCCGGGCGGATTCCAGGGCGAACTCCTGGCCTGGAACATTCAGGACGCCAAACCCGCATGGGCCATCCAGGACAAACGGTTTCCCATCACCAGCGGCGTGCTCGCGACCGCCGGCAACGTGGTGTTCTACGGAACCATGGAGGGATGGTTCCGGGCCGTGGATGCGCGCACGGGCAAGATTTTGTGGCAGTTCAAGACCGCCTCGGGGATCGTCGGCGACCCGATCACGTTTCAGGGACCCGATGGCAAACAATACGTCGCGGTCTATTCCGGAATCGGGGGATGGATGGGCAAGGTGGCCGACCCCATGATTTCAACCAGCGACCCCTATGGCGATCTCGGCGCGACCGGCGCCATGGCCCCAATCAAGAAGTACAGCCGTCCCGGAGATGTTCTCTATATTTTCGGCTTTTAGCGGTCATTTCCCCCCTGGCCGAACGTCGTTCCACACGAGGATTTGCGATGCGAAAGGTAGCGGTTGCTCTCTTTGCCGTCTTAGCCGCGCTGGCCATGGCCAGTTGCCAGAAGCCGCAGTCGGCTGCCGACGGGAATCTGCCTGATCTTGCTCCCATCGGCCCCATCCCCGGCTCCGGAACGGCTCCGCCCGCACCCGGCAATCCGTACGCGAACAACGCTGTCGCGATGATGCAGGGGCGCAAACTGTTCGTCTGGTACAACTGTTACAGTTGCCACGGAGGGCACGGAGGCGGCGCGATCGGTCCCAGCCTGCGCGGCCTCCAGGACGATCCCCCTGCCCGTCTATACGATTTCATCGCGCAGGGCCGGGCCACGGGAATGCCCGCCTGGGGCCTGAAAATTCCCCAGCAGCAGATTTGGGAAATCGTCGCCTATATCCAGTCCCTGGGAACTCCGCAGGAACCGAACCCACCCAGATAGTCGTGAGGTTATCCTGATGTCGCTGGCCGCTCTCTATCTACAGGTCACTGCAACGCAGTCCATCGTGAGTCCCTCGGGGACCGCGGCGCACCGCATCTCCGTGCTGTTTTGGATCGTCCTGATCATCCTCATCGCGATCACGGCCGTCATGTGGGGCCTGATCGGGTGGGTCGGGATTCGGCGTCGTGGAAGCCTGGAAGATCGTCCGCCCGTGGAGGCGAAGGGAGGGCAGAACTGGATTTTGGCCGGCGGTTTTTTGCTCCCGCTGTTCGTGCTGACGGCCATCTTTTTCCTCAGCATCAAGACCCTCTCCACATTCCCGATGACGGGAGGGACCGACCCGAAACCCGATATCGTGGTGATCGGCCATCAATGGTGGTGGGAAGTTCATTATGTGGACGGGGCGCTCGACCAGCATTTCATCACCGCCGACGAAATCCACATCCCCGTGCATCAAAAGATCTGGATTGAGCTGCGTTCCGCGGACGTGATTCACTCGTTTTGGATTCCGCAGCTTCACGGGAAAGAGGACCTGATTCCCGGACAAACCAACTACATGCGGATCGAAGCCAACCGGGCCGGCGTATATCGCGGGGAGTGCTCCGTCTTCTGCGGCGTTCAACATGCGCACATGGGCCTTCTCGTCGTCGCGCAGAAAGAGGCGGCGTACCGGAATTGGCTGGCGAATGAGAGACAGCCCGCCGCGTCGCCCACCGGTCCCGCGGCGAAGAAAGGCGAACAGATTTTTCTCTCCTCCGGCTGCTCTCTATGCCACGCGGTGCGTGGAACGCTGGCCGGAGGAACCGCCGGACCGGCTCTCACCCACATCGCCAGCCGGCTCAGCCTCGGCGCGGATACGATCAGAAATAACAAGGGGAACCTGGAGGCGTGGATTACCCACGCGCAATCCATAAAACCGGGTGTCGCCATGCCGGATCTGACGCAATTCAACGGAGTCCAGTTGCGCGACCTGATCGATTACCTCGAGCAACTGCACTAGAAGCCCGGTCGCCCGGCACGTTTGGGGATCGTTAAAGGCCCGTGCTTCCTTAAGGATCGCCATGCTGGCTCTTGCGGGAGAGATGGCCCTGTTCCTGGGCGATGTGGGCATCTATGCACTCTTTGCCTACCTGACCTCGCCGAGCGCTCAGGAGATCAGCATCGACATGGCATTGGGCGCCGAGTTCGGTCGCCTGTTTCGCATGCTGCTGGCGCGAGGCATGAAGCTCATGCTGGTCGGCTTTCCGCTGGGCTTTGCTATCGCGCTCGCGCTGATTCGCGTCGCGCCAGGCGAGTTTCCTCTCCGCCGTCACCCCACCTCCCCCATGTTCCTGGGGCTCGC
>JBJKRV010000082.1:0-3082 GCA_046704465.1 Opitutaceae bacterium
TGAAGGCCCGGATCTCGGCCTCGGAGAAAAGCAGCCCGCCGTTGCGGGCTGACCGCGCCGCCGCCTCGGCCTCGATCTGCCCCGGCAGCATGCACTGCTCATTGCCATGGCCGAGCACGTCGGCGATGACCGCCTTCACGTTGGCGGCCTGGTCGCGCCCGAGCGCAAAGGCGCCGCCGTTCATGGCCTCGGGGCGCCAGACCTGGAAGAAGAAACAGCAGGAATGCTTTTCGGCCGGCTCGCGGTCCCAGCGACTGCGCAGGGTCGGCAACGAGCCGCCGATGAAGCCCGCGACCAGTTCGTTGATCAGGGACAGGCCGTAGCCCTTGTGGGCGCCGAACGGGAGCAGAAACCGCGCCTTCTGTGGGTCGGTGGTGGGAACGCCGTTTTCGTCGACCGCGGCCTGGGGCGGGAGGGTTTTGCCCTCGCGCGCCAGTTGTTGCACGCGGCCCATGGCGACGACGCTGGTGGCCCAGTCGATCACGATCGGGTAGCCGATCGCCCCGGCGGTCGGGAAACCCCAGGAATGGGGATTGGTGCCGAGGGTCGGGTATTTTCCGCCGAACGGCACGACCTCCGCCAGGGCCGCCGTGCAGTTCGTGTAGGCGATGTATCCCCTTCGCGCGGCATCCATCACGTAACCGCCGCCCCAGAGGTAGTGGAAGGCGTTGTCGACCGAAATCATGCCGACGCCGTATTCGTCCGCCAGCCTCATGGCGGCGTCCATCGCGGCATAGGCGGTCGCCTGTCCCAGCTTGCGGTTGGCGTTCCACACCTCGGCAGCCTTGAAGCGAGTCGGGACCTTCTCGATGTGCGCGTCGGGCCGGCAGCCCTGGGCGCCGCTTCCGAACAGGTGGTCAAGATGGAGGGCCTTGATGGCGTTGTGGGTGCGGATGCCGTGGCGGGTGGCTTCCGCGCAGAAACGCGCGGCCGCGGCGGCTTCTTCGCCCGAGAAGCCGCGGTGGCGGTAGGCCGCCTCGACCAGGGCGTTGTGACGTTGCTCCGGAACGACGTGGAAGGTTTCCATGAGAGGGTGGAGAGGTAGGAGGATGGAATTGATGGCTCGCGCCCGCAAGGCGATCGGCCGGCCTCCGCCGCCGTCGCACCGGGGGTCGCCGCCGATCGGGTCTTACAGGACCTTCTTGACGGGCACTTCCGGATTCACCTGGGCGATGGGCTTCTCGCCATTCATCGCCAGGATGAGATTGCGTACCGCCGTGGTGGCTTGGCGGACGACGCTCTCGTAGGTTCGTGAGCCGATGTGCGGGGTGACGATACAGTTTGGCAACCGAGGGAGCGGGTGATCCGGGGGCGGCGGTTCGACATCGAGCACGTCGGTCCCGTAGCCGCCGATCTGACCCGATTGCAGCGCCTGCACCATATCGGCCGTTTTGACGATCTCCCCCCGCGCACAATTCAGGATGAGGACGCCGCGCTTCATCTTCGCGATGTTGGCGGCGTTGATCAGGTCGCGCGTCTCGGGCGTAAGGTTCGTGTGCAGCGTGATGTAGTCGGAGGCGGCAAACAGCTCGTCAAGCGTGGCCGCGCGCCGGACGTCGTGCTCCTGCGCAAATTTCTCGTCCCAATAGACGTCGTATCCAACCGGCTTCATCCCGAAGGCACGGGCGCGCAGGGCCACCTCCTTGCCGATCCGGCCGAGGCCGACGATGCCGAAGGTCTTGCCGAGGATCTCATGACCGGTCTTGCGCTTCCAGGTCCCGGCGCGCGTCGAGTCGGTGTGGAAGAGCAGGTGCTTCTCCAGCGCCAGCAGCAGCATGAACGTGTGCTCGGCGACCGTGGTGTGGTTGACGCCCGGCGTGAACAGCAGCGGGATGCCGAACTCGGTGCATGTCTTGACGTCGATCTTGTCGACGCCGATCCCGTACTTGCTGATGACCTGCAGACGGGGCCGGGCTTTTTCCAGCACCCGGCGTGTGATGGCGTCATCGCCGCAGATGTAGGCGTCGACGTCGCCGACCAGGGCGAGCGTGTCCGCCTCATTCAGCGGGCCGCGTGCGCGGACGATTTCCCATCCGGTGCCGGCAAGAATCTCGTGGTGCTCGCCGGGCGTGTCTTGGAAGGAGGTGGTGGTCAGGAGAACGCGTTTCATGGAAAAACAAGCCGAAGGAAGAATGTTCGCGGACCCGGCGGGCACACTGTCAACATAATAGCGCGAGGCGCCGCCGCTCGCGCGCCGGGCCCCATTTGGACCGTCGGAACACGTGGCGACGAAGATTCACGTTTTTTTGCCAGCGGGTCCGGAGGTCGATTTTGGCGCGTTTTTTGGGGTCGATTTCCGGCGCCGGACGCCGCCGGAGGAACCTGGTGCGGCTGCGGGGAATTGAACCCCGAACACCTGCTTGGAAGGCAGAGGTTTTGCCGTTAAACTACAGCCGCCCGACGGGGAGCAAGCGTCCACCGCACCGGGTCGCGGTCAAGCCTTCGTTTGGACGGCCAGTCCGGCCTCGGGAACGGGGGCATTTCGCGGGCCTGCGTTTCGAAATATAGCATTGCGCGGGTCTGGCAACGCAGCCTTTAATCTTCAGCGTTATGGCCTTCATTTCGACCGCTTCTTCGGGGCAGACGGGGCCGATGCGACAGGCGCAGCCCAAAAAGAAGTATGACTTTCGGACGTCGCAAGCCCTAGCCAAGCAACGGTCCTACGAACGGAGGGCTAAGCGCTATAAACTGCCCTTGGGGGAGCTCGCAGTTTTCACGCAGCAAATCTCGTCGCTTCTGATCGCCGGGCTTCCGCTCGTGCAGTGCCTCGAGGCCTTGCAGGATCAGACCGAGGATCCGGTCTTCCGCATCATCATCCGGGACGTACGAGCCGACATCTCGGCCGGCAATTCGTTCTCCGCCGCGGTCAAGAAGTTCCCGAAGGCGTTCAATTCGCTGTTCGTCTCGATGGTCGAAGCCGGCGAGGCCTCGGGCGCGCTGGCCGAGATCCTGGGCAAGGTGGCCGGCTATTTCGAATCGACGGTCAAGCTGACCAAGAAGGTCAAATCGGCGATGACCTATCCGATCGCGGTCATCACGCTGGCCATCATCCTGGTGAACGTGCTGCTCATCTTCGTGATCC
>JBJKRV010000083.1:0-17366 GCA_046704465.1 Opitutaceae bacterium
ATCGCCCGCTTCGCCGAACGATACGGCACCCGTCTGCAGTTCTTCAACGGCTGCGCCGCCAACCCGCAGTTCTTCCGCGTGCTGGCCCTGCTTTTCGACCGCAGCAGCTACATCTACGAGTTGCTCGGCGCGCACCCCGAGATTCTCGAGGAGGTCCTGCGTCCGGAGGTGCTCCGCAAGCACAAACCGGCCGCCGCCCTTGCCGAGGAACTGGATTCCGGCCCCCGAGGTCCCGACCGCGACGGCTGGCTCTGGCTGTATGCAAAGGCGGAACAGGTGCGCCATGCGATCGGCGAACTGCTCGGCTTCCTGACGATCGAGCAACTGGAGGACAGCCTGTCGCTGCTGGCCGACGCGGTCCTGAGCCATCTGCTGCGAGCACTGGATCCGCGGCAAACCCTTCTCCTGGTGGCCCTGGGGAAATATGGCGGCGCCGAGCTGACGGTCGGCTCCGATCTCGATCTCTTGTTTCTCGCCCGGGAGCCCGATCTGACCCCGGGCGAAACCGCAGTGCGCGAATTGCGGCGCGTCGCGGGGGCAGCGCGCCCCCTCGGGGCGATGTTCGAGATCGACCTCCGCCTCCGCCCCCACGGGGAGGCCGGGCCGCTGGTCACCACCCCGGAGGCGCTCCGGGCCTACCACGCCGACGGCTCCGGACAGCCGTGGGAAAGGCAACTGCTGACGCGGGCGCGCGTCGTGGCCGGGCCTCCGGCCCTGGCGGCCGAGTTCCGGTCGTGGCTGGCGGACCGGCTGTTCAGCCGGCCCCTGCCGGAGACCGAGGTTGCCGCCCTGTGGGCCATGCGCGGACGCATTGAGCGCGAACGGGATGCGGTGGCTCCGGCCGAACGCGCCTTCAAGACCGGGGCCGGTGGACTGGTGGACTTCGAATACCTCGTCCAGTTGCTCCAACTGCTCCACGGCCACGACCATCCGGCACTGCGCCAGCCCGGCACCCGCCGCGGACTGCACGCCCTGGGGGCGGCCGGCCTCGTCCCGGCCGCCGTCATCACCCGTCTGCTCGACAACTACAACTTCCTCAAGCGCATCGAGATTCTGCTCCGGCGCGACACGAACAAGGCGGTGAGTGTCCTCGGGGCGACCGAGACCGAACGCATGCCGGTTGCGCGATGGCTGGGTTTCGCCACCGAGGAGCGCTTCTGGTCTGAACACTGCCGTCGCCTCGCGGAGACGCGCCGGCTGGTCGAAGGCCTTCTGTCGCCGGACGCCCATTCGGCGCAACGGTCTTGAAGCCGGCGGCGTCTTGGCTTTTATGATTGCCTTTCGTGCGGGAGGAAGGCCTGAAACTTTCCGGCCCGGCGCATTACTCAACCTACGATGATTTCCCTGTTTACCTCCGGGTTCCGGCGCTGCCTGGCCGCGACCACCACGGGCCTGCTGCTGACCGTCCTGGCGTCAGGCCAGATCCTGCCCGACCGCGAGTTTCACACCACCCGCACGCTCGCCATGGAGGTCAGCACCATGACCGGGCTGCTCGACGAGGTAAACTTCAACCGCCAGGCCATCGACAACGAGCCCCGGGGGCAGTTGGGCCGGGAATTGATCCACGACTACATGGTGGACCTCGACGGCCAGCGCCTCTTCTTCCTCGCCACCGACCGCGAGGCGTTCGACGCGCGGTACGCCGACGCCCTCTACTACAATCTCAGCACCCTGGGCAGCCTGAACTGCGCCTTCGACATCTACGCCCAATATGAGAAGCGGGTCCAAAATCGCGTAAACTGGATCTTCAAGGAACTCTCGGACCACAAGTTCGACTTCACTTCCTACGAGACCTATCCGCTGGATCGGTCCAAGTCCCCGTGGCCGGCCACCGAATCGGAAGCCAACGACCTGTGGCGCCGGCGGATCAAACTCGAACTGCTCCAGGATCTTCTCAACAAGAAGACCCTCGTCCAGGCCCAGAAGGATGTCCACGACCGGTACGCCCGCCTGCTCAAGAATCTGGCGGACACCGATTCAGGGGACATCGCCGAGCTCTTTCTCACCTCGCTGGCGGGCCTCTACGACCCGCACTCGTGCTACTTTTCCGCCGAAACTTACGAGGATTTCAGCATCGAGATGCGTCTGTCGCTGGTGGGCATCGGGGCGATGCTGGCCAAGGACGACAACGCCGACGGGGTCGTGGTCAAGGAGATCGTCCCGGGCGGGCCCGCCGACCTCAGCAAGCAACTGCATCCAAACGACAAGATCATTGCCGTGGCCCAGAACGGCGGCGAGCCGGTCGACATCATCGGGATGAAGCTCCGGAAGGTCGTGGACCTTATCCGCGGCAACAAGGGAACCAAGGTCACGCTCACGATCGTTCCTTCGGGCGCCGCCGACGACTCGGTGCACAAGGAGGTGACGCTCGTGCGCGACGTGGTGAAGCTCAATTCCGCCCGCGCCCACGCCGCCATCTACAAGGTGCCCGGGCCCGACGGCAAGGTCTTGCCGCTCGGCGTCATCACGCTGCCCTCCTTCTACGGATTGTCCGGAGACGGCGAGAACGGTGACACCACCCAGACCAGCGCGACCAAGGACGTCGCCGCCCTGATCAAGCGCCTGGAGGCGGCGGGAATCAAGGGGTTGGTCCTCGACCTGCGCGACAACGGCGGCGGCCTGTTGTCCGAAGCGATCGGAATCACCGGTCTGTTCATCAACCGCGGCCCCGTGGTGCAGGTGAAATCCTACGACGGCGATGTGCAAATCGACAACGACGACGATCCGAAGGTCAGCTACACCGGTCCGCTCGCCGTGCTGGTATCGCGCTTCAGCGCCTCGGCCTCGGAAATCGTGACCGGCGCCCTGCAGGACTACGGGCGGGCCATCATCATCGGCGATCGCTCCACCCACGGCAAGGGCTCGGTCCAGACGATCGTCGAGATGCGGAGCGTAAACCCGCAGCTGGCCAGCCTGCCCCCTTCGGTCAAGACCGGCGCCGCCAAGCTCACGATCCAGAAGTTTTACCTGCCGAACGGCTCCTCGACCCAGGACAAGGGCGTCACCCCCGACATCATCCTTCCTTCCATCGATGAGTACATGCCGATCGGGGAATCGGACCTGCCCCATGCGCTCGCTTGGGACGAGATCCCGCCGGCCGCCAATTTCACCGGCCATCCCCTGCCCGTCCGGGTTGTCGATGTCCTGCGGTCCGACAGCGAACGGCGCCAGAAGCACCTGGCGGAATTCGCCTACCTGCGAAAGTCCGTCGATTGGTTCAAGGCCAAGGAGGCGATGAAGAACATCTCCCTCAACCTCGCCGAGCGGGAGAAGCAGAAGGCGGCCGACGATGCATTCAAGAAGACCATGGACGCCGAGCTGGATCTCCTGGCAAAGAGCAATTTTCCCTCCACCGACATCAACCTCGTGCCGCCGCCCCCGAAACCGAAGGTCGCCAAGTCGGACAAAGGCACTGGCAGCGACGACGAGATTCTCGGAACGGACGACGACCTGAACTCGGACAAGCTCGACATCCCGCTGCGCGAAAGCCTGCGCGTGCTGTCGGACGTGCTTTCGCTTTCCCAGAACCACCAATACTGGGTCGACGGCACGGCGCCGCTTACCATTCAGGCGTCGAAAAGCGGCTAGGGACCCCAGGCCAGAAGGTATCGGTCGCGGCCGGTGAGGTCGCGCCGGAACTCGATCCGCGGATAGCCCGCCGCCGCGGCGCATTCACCCAGACGCGCATGCTGGTCGATGCCCGTTTCGAGCGCCAGCAGGCCGCCCGGCGCCAGGTGCCGCCGGGCGCCGGCAATGATCCGGATCAGGGCCTCCCAGCCTTCGGGTCCGGGCGAAAGGGCCAGCGCGGGCTCGTGCTCGCGGATCTCCGGGGCGGCCGCGGCCAGTTCGCCGGCAGAGAGGTAGGGCGGATTGGCCACGACCAGATCGTAGCATTCGTCGGGCCCGAGCGCGTCAAACCAGTCCGAGGCGAGAAACCGGACGCGGCTCGTCAGGCCGAGCTGCGCGGCGTTCTCCCGGGCCAGCGTCAGGGCATCCGCGCTGAGGTCGACTGCGGTGACCGCCGCCGCGGGATAATGCGCCGCCAGGCTCAGCGCAATCGCTCCGCAACCGGTGCCGAGGTCGAGCACCGTGGCCGGGGGTGCGGGGACCTGCTGGGTCACCAGCTCGCACAGCAGTTCGGTCTCCGGCCGCGGAATCAACGCCCGTCGATCGACCTTCAGCGCCACGTGGAAAAACTCCACCGCGCCGAGCAGGTATTGCAGCGGTTCGTGCTGGCCCCGCCGCTTTACCAGCGGTCGGAGTCGCTCCAGCTCCGGCTCCGCCAACAGCCGCTCGAACTGCAGGTAAAGCTGCATGCGCGGCAGTCCCAGCACGTGGCCGGCGATCAATTCGGCGTTGAGGCGCGGACTCTCCACCCCGCGGGTGGCGAAAAAATCGGCCGTCTTCTGGATGACCTCGAGCAGTGTAAGCATGGATCGCAGACCGGCGCCAGCGTACCGGCTGCGTCACGACCGTAAAGATAGTTCCCCGCCCGGGATCACCGCCGTCAAAACCTGGCCTGGAAACCGGCGCGCCAGCGGGTCCCCGGCGACGGCACGCCGATCGCCTCCTCGTACTGGGCGTCGAACAGGTTGTCCACGGCCGCGATCACGCTCAGCCCGGGCCGGATTCGGTAACGCGCCGAAACATCCATCCGCCACCATGCCGGCAGACCGATGTCGCCGGTCGGCACCGACGAGTCAAACACCTGGCCCACCGCCACCAGCGACGACCCGATCATCAGGCCGGGCCGCGGCGTCCAGATGGCGCGGAGCGATCCCTCGGTTTCCGGCCGCCCCCGCAACCGGCCGTTGCCCGGCTCGCTGCGCACGTCGTCATACGTGCCGGACACCATCAACTCCAGCGAGGCGGCCGGGTTCGCGTGCAGCGATACCTCGACTCCGTCGCTCCGGATCTCGCTCCGGTTCACCAGACGCGGCGGCGGGCCGGGGTCGAAGTCGATGCCGTCGCGGTAGCGGCTGGAAAAACCCGCGATCTCCACCGTCGCCCGGCCGCCGGCCACGGGTCGCTCGATCGCCGCGTCCAGCGTCTGCGCCTTCTCCGGCTTCAACGCCGGATTGCCGACGAGGGGGTTGGAGACCGCATAGAAGCTCGGCCGCTTGAATCCCGTGCCCGCATTGACCCGCAGCACCGTGCCGGCGCCGAGCGGAATCTTCACGCCCACCCGGGGCGTGAAGTGCGGGCTGTAATCGCGGGCCTTGTCCAGTCGCCCGCTCGCCGTGACGAGCCAGCCGGCGGCCGGTTGCCAGGAATATTCGCCAAAGGTGCCGACGCGGTCGCGAGTCGACGCGAACGAACCGGGAAAAGGATACGGACCGTAGATCAATACCGAGGTGCTCCGCCCCTGCTCGGCATCGCCGTCGGCGCCGAACGTCAGCGTGCCGTGGCGGCCAGCCGCGACCGCCCCATCGGCGGAAAAACCGAATCGGTCCAGACTCGTCGCCTCGAGACTGACCGGCAATCCCGCCGGATCGCGGATCCCGGGCGCCACGCCCGGCGAATTGTCGTCGGCGTGCAGCCAGGCTCCCCAGGCCCGGACCTGCCATTTCAGGCCCGATTTCCGCCCATCGGGCGAAGTCAGCTCCACCGACGCCGTCGTGCGGCTGTCCGAGCGGCTTTCCAGCGCCCGCAAGACCGCGAACCGCAGCCCGCCACTGTCGTCCGGAAACGCCGCGCTCTCACTCCTGCCGTACCGCACCGAGGCGCGCATGACGTAATTCGGCCGCTCCCAGACCACACCGGTCGCCGCCGATTCATGCCGCGCGAAATTGCCGGCGCTGCGGCTGCCGTCCTCAGACCAATGGACCGAGGCCGCTGCCATCAGGTCTTTTTGCACGCCCCGTGCCAGCACGTATCCCGTGGCCTGGCCGTCCGGGCCGGCTTCGGCGCCCATTTCCGATGGGCCCGGCGGACCGAGGACATCGCTGGTCAGTTCGACCACCCCCGACAGCGCCTCCGCTCCGTAGCGGGCCGAAACAGGACCGCGAATGATTTCTGCCGCGGCGAACTCGTTCGCGTCGAGCGTCCCGAAATCAAAGCCGCCGCCGCGCGAATCGGTCGAGTTGTTCACCGGCACGCCATCGAGCAGCACAACCGTGTAGTTGTCCTCCCCGCCCCGGAGGTAGAGCGACGAGCGTCCGCCGGGACCTCCGGGCTGATCGACCGCCACGCCGGGATAGCCGCGCAAGGCGCCCACCATCGAGATCGTCGGTGCCGCGGACGGGAGGATGATCGTCGTGTTCGCCGTGCGGGTGTCCAGCGCCCAGGGCGGCTCGACGGCGTCGAGCACGTAGGGCGGAAGCTTCACGACCTCGGCGGCAGCGGAGCCGGCGGCCGTCCCCGGGTTCGACGGTGGCGATTGGGCTTGAATCGGAACGGCGACGGCCAGAGCGGCGATAACGGCGGCCGCGATCCGCGAGTTGCGGCGACACTGCTTCGGAATCCGAAGGGCCGAGGAAATCCAATGACAATTCACCAGGACAAAGTGCTCGCCGCGCCTGTTTCGGGACTCGAGCCCGGCGCGACGGGCAACTTCCATGCCGCCAGTCCAGCGCCCGGTCAATCCTTCCCGGTCGTGAACGAGGCGCTCTCCGCGCCGCGCCCGGTGAGCGCGGCCAGCTTTTCTTCGTAGTCCGCCTTTTGCAGGGCCTTGATGATCGGGTCGATTCCACCTTCCAGCACGTCCGGAAGGTTGTGCAACGTGAGGCCGATCCGGTGGTCCGTGACGCGGTTCTGCGGAAAGTTGTAGGTTCGGATCCGCTCGGACCGGTCCCCCGTGCCGATCTGGCTGCGGCGCTGCGCGGCATATTTCGCCCGTTCCTCGTCCTCCTTGAGCCGCAGCAGTCGCGAACGCAGCACCGCCATCGCGCTGGCCTTGTTCTTTTGCTGCGATCGCCCGTCCGCGCAGAAGACGATCATGCCGGTGGGCCGGTGGATGATGCGCACGGCCGAGTCGGTCGTGTTCACGCCCTGCCCTCCCGGACCGCTCGCGCGCTGCACGGTGATCTCCAGGTCCTGCGGATCGATCTGGACGTCGACCTCCTCCGCCTCGGGCAGCACCGCCACCGTCACGGTCGAGGTGTGGATGCGGCCGTTGGCCTCGGTCACGGGCACGCGCTGGACCCGGTGGACGCCGCTCTCGAACTTGAGCTGCCGGTAGACATCCTGCCCGGTCACGAGAAAACTCACTTCCCTGAAACCGCCGCGCTCACTCACGCTGCTGCCCATCGGTTCGACGGCCCAGCCGCGGGACTCGGCATATTTCTGGTAGAGGCGCGCCAGCTCCGCCGCAAACAACGCCGCCTCCTCGCCGCCGGTGCCGGCGCGAATCTCCATCACCGTGTTCCGCGAATCCGAGGGTTCGGGCGGGATCATCGCGAGCAGAATCGATTCGTGGAGCGCCCCGCGACGCTGCCCCAGCGACGCCAACTCCTGGGCGGCCAGCTCCCGGACGCCGGGATCGCCGGACGGGTCCCGGGCCAGCGCCTCGGCCTCGGCCGTTTCCTGCTCGAGGCGCAGGAACGCGCGGTGGTCGGCCACCAGGCGGGTCAGCTTCTGCTGTTCCCGCATCACCTCGGCGGCCCGTCGCGGGTTGGCGTAGAAGGACGGCTCCGCCATCTGGGCGTTGTATTCGTCCAGCCGCTGCTGAAAGGGGGCGATATCCGGCAAGGGTTCCATCAGGGAAGAGGGCGTCGATTTGCGAATTGCACCAGCCGCGCTCCGCGGCTTGGTTACCATGCGTCGTTCCGCAGGCGTACCTGCCTACAAATGACAACCAGCCATGCCCACGACGCTCTTCACTCCCACCATCATCGCCTGCATCTTGGACTTGGACAAGACTCTTATTTCCGGCTACATGCAGGCGCCGCTCTTCCGCCACTTCGGCGTCGACGAGGCCATGTTCTGGGCGGAGACCAACAAGCTGGTCGAGCATTATGCGAAGCGGGGCTACCGGATTTCAGGTGAGATCGGATACCTCAACCACATCCTGACCTACGTGCTCGCCGGGCACATGCCCAAGCTGAACAACCGGCTGCTGCGCCAGCTGGGCTCCGAGATCCGGTTCTACCCGGGCCTCCCCGAATTCTTTACCCGCAGCAAGGAGTTTGTGACCGAGAAGCCGGAACACCGGAAGCACGAGCTGCAACTCGAGCATTACATCGTCAGCACCGGCCTGGCCGAGATGATCCGCGGCAGCGCGGTGGCATCGGCGGTGGACGGAATTTGGGGCTGCGAGTTCATCGAAAACCCGCTGCAGCCGGGCTTCCTCCGGCAGAAGGAATTTGAACTCGGCGCCGACGCCGAGATCGCCCAGATCGGCATGATGATCGACAACACGACCAAGACGCGCGCCCTGTTTGAGATCAACAAGGGGACGAACCGAAACCCCGCCCTCGACGTGAACGCCCGGATCCCGGAAGGAGACCGGCGCATTCCGTTCAAGAACATGATCTATATCGCGGACGGGCCCAGTGACATCCCCTGCTTCTCACTGGTCGAGGAACGCGGAGGGAAGACCTACGGCGTGTACAATCCGGAGCGGTTCGACGAGTTCAAACAGAACGACCAGCTGCGGCGGGCCAACCGCATCGATCACTACGGGAAAGCCGATTATCGCGAAGGCACCGAGACTTGGAACTGGTTGCGCCTGCAAATCCAGGAGATCGCCGACCGTATCGTCAGCGACCGCGAAGCGGCCGTGGCGGCACGCGTGGCGCGCCCGCCGCGGCATCTGAACGCCACCTCAGCCGAGGAGGCGACCCGGGCGCCGGTGCCTCCGGCCCAGGCGACGTTTCTCGATTGAATTCCGGCCCGCCGGGGCGGGCTAACGCGTGCTCGCGAGTTGGGCCTTGAGGCTCACCACGAGGTTATTGACGTGGCGGGCGTAGGCGTACGAGGCGGCTGGTGCCGAACCATTGATTACGGTGTTCAGGCCGGCGTTCCAAGCCAGGGCGATGTTAAACGGCGTGGGGGCAATCCCGGCCCGTTCCAATCCGCGTTTGATCCAATCGTAGTGCTTCACCGCGACTTCGTCCGCATCCTTGCGGATCACCGCACAGGCGAACGGCTTGCTCGAATAATCCCTCCAGGTGGAGATTCTGAATTGATACGGTCCCAGCTCACCGTGGGGCCCAACCTTGGTGCTGTTCCGCGGATTCTCCACCCAGTTGATGGCCTGGAGGGTCTCCCACCGCTGAGACGCGTACGCTGAAGCGCACACGACGGCAAGAGTCACCACCAGCAAGGCGGCGTTCTTTACAATCCGGTGTAGGTTTCTGTCCATAGATCCGAAAGGCGGCGCATCAATGTCCCTGGTCAAAGCCCTGTAAAGTGGGATTTCTTCACAACGCCAAATTGGCGCTGGTTTTTACGTTTTACAATTTCGCTCCGAGATATTGCACGGGCGAATGTAGACCACTGCCGCGAATCCCGGTTCAGGGGTGGCGTGCTTTTTACACGGCGGCCGACGGACGAAATCCGCGTCAGGAGAAGCTCTCGATCAACCTCGTCACCAACGCCGTCCAGCCCGTCTGGTGGCTGGCTCCCAGGCCCTGCCCCGTTTCACCATGAAAATATTCGTGGAATGGCACGAAGTCGCGCCAGTGGGGATCGCTGGCAAAGCGCGAATCCAAGCCGCAGCAAGGGCGTCGACCACCCTCGTTGGCGAGAAACAGCGCCACCAGGCGGTGTGCAAGTTCGCGCGCCACCTCACCAAGGTGCATCCGCCGGCCGCTGCCGGTGGGCATCTCGACCGTGAACGCGTCGCCATAGTAATGGTGGTAGCGCTCCAGCGCCTCGATCAGCAGATAATTGAGGGGAAACCAAACCGGCCCCCTCCAGTTGGAGTTCCCGCCGAACAATCCGCTGTCCGATTCGCCCGGGACGTAGCGCACCTCGTAATCGGCGCCGTCGATCCGCTCCGAAAACGGCCGGTCGCGATAGGCCCGCGACAGCGAACGGATCCCGTGCGGCGAAAGAAACTCCCCCTCGTCCAGGACGTAGCGGAGCATGCGTGTCAGGCGGTCGCGGGATGGGATGGCCAGCAGCAGGCGGCCCGCGGTGCCGCCCGTGCCCTCCAGATACGTGATCTGTTCCGCCAGGTCGCGACGGTGCTCGAGGAACCACCGGGTGCGCTTGGCAAATCCCGGCAGCCGGTTCATGCGCGCCTCCTCGATGATCTCCGCCGCGAACAGCGGAATCAGACCGACCATGGTGCGCAGCCGCACCGGGCGGGTCGCGCCGCCGCACAGCACCTGGTCGTAGTAGAAGCCGTCCTCCTCGTTCCACAGGCCGGTGCCGCCGAGCCGGTTCATCGCATCGGCGATGGCCACGAAATGCTCGAAAAATTTGGAGGCGATGTCCTCGTAGGCCGGATCCGTTTCCGCCAGTTCGAGCGCGATCGACAGCATCGTGCCGCAATAAAACGCCATCCAGGCCGTGCCGTCGGCCTGCTCGAGACGGCCGCCGCCCGGCAGCGGTTTGGACCGGTCGAACACGCCGATGTTGTCCAGGCCGAGGAAGCCGCCTGCAAACAGGTGGTGTCCGTCCACATCCTTGCGGTTCACCCACCACGTGAAATTGAGCAGCAGCTTCTGGAAGACGCGGGCGAGAAAAATGCGGTCGCGCTCCCCGCGGCGGCCCGTCATCTTGTACACCCGCCAGCAGGCCCAGGCATGCACCGGCGGGTTGACGTCGGAGAAGTTGTACTCGTACGCCGGCACCTGACCGTTGGGATGCATGTACCATTCGCGCAGGAGCAGGTTGAGCTGTTGCTTGGCAAACGATGGATCCAGATGCGCCGTCGGGATCGCGTGAAAAGCCAGATCCCAGGCCCCAAACCAGGGGTACTCCCATTTGTCCGGCATCGCGATGATATCCCGGCTGTAGACATGTCCCCAGTCGGCGTTGCGTCCCGACTTCCGCGCCGCCGGTGGCGGCGGCTGGCCGGGGTCACCCTCCAGCCAGTCCCGGATCACGTAGTGATAAAACTGCCGCGACCAGAGCAGCCCCGCGTACGCCTGGCGCGCCACCTGACGCTCGCCCGCATCGGCCGTCGCCGGGATCAGGTCGGCGTAGAATTCTTCGGCTTCGCGCCGGCGGGCCTCGAACACGGCGTCGAAATCCGCAAAGGGCCGGGCCGGCTGCGCCTTCTCCGCATACAACCGCAGCCGCCAGACCGCCTCGCCGCCCGGCGGCAGATCGAACCCGCGCCGCGCCGCGACCTTCGTGCCGGTTCCCGCGGAATTCACCGCGTCGTGTCGCCCGCCGATCACGTGCTCGTGGATCGCGTCTTTGACGTACGGCGAAGAATTCGTGCCGCCAAACAGCGCCTGGACGTTCGTCTCGTTTTCCGTGAACAACAGCTCGCCCGATCCGCCCGCGCCGTCCTCTTCCAGCGCCCAGCAGAACCGGCCCAGCGTCGGATGCTCGGCGCGCACCAGACCGCTACCGTCGCGCCACAGCCGCGGTTTCGCCGACTGCTCACCGTCACGCCCGCCCCACGACCATGTGTTGCGGAACCACAACGTCGGCAGCGCCTGCAATTGCGCCGCCTCCGGACCGCGGTTGCTCAGCGTCAGGCGTATCAGGATGTCGTCCGGTCCATCCTTCGCGTATTCGACCAGGACATCAAAGTACCGCTGCTCGTCGAACACCCGCGTGTCGAGCAGTTCAAATTCCGGTTCGCCGCGTCCGCGCCGGCGGTTTTCGTTCCGCAGCCAATCGTAGGGGAATTCGGCCTGCGGATATTTGTAGAGCGCCTTCGCGTACGAATAGGTCGGGGTCGCGTCCAGATAGTAATAGCATTCCTTCACGTCCTCGCCGTGATTGCCCTCCGGGTTGCTCAACCCGTACAGCCGTTCCTTCAGGATCGGGTCCCGCCCGTTCCAGAGCGCCAGGGCGAAACACAGGCGGCACTCCCGATCGGTGAACCCCAGCAGCCCGTCCTCGCCCCAGCGGTACGCCCGGCGCCGCGCCGCGTCGTGCGTCAGGTAGGCCCAGGCGTCGCCGTCGGCCGAATAATCCTCCCGCACCGTGCCCCATTGCCGCTCCGCCAGATAGGGACCCCAGCGCCGCCAGTTCGCCTCGCGGCTGGCATCTTCCGCCAGGCGCCGTCGTTCCGCCGGACTCGTTGCAGTTTTTGATTGGGGGACAGTCATGCGTTGCACTTCGATTCCATCGATTGTCGCCTCACGCCCGCCGGGTCAACGACCCTGGCCGGCCGCCGGCGCCGCGGCGAATTTCAAAACGTGGCTGGCGTCGGCTCATCCGCCGTCAGCCTAGCCAACCGGCGGCTGAATCGCAAAATCAGGGTGCCGTTTTTCCGGTCACCGCATCGAGGATGAATTCCGCCACGTCCGGCTTCGGCGCGGGACCGAACCGTCGCACCGGCGCCTCCCGCCCGACCAGGGTCACGGCATTGTCCGCCGCCTCCATGCCCACTCCGGGCCGGCTCACGTCGTTGGCCACGATCCAGTCGAGATGCTTTTCCCTCAGCTTGCGCCGTGCGCGCGCCTCCAGGTTGCCCGTCTCCGCCGCAAACCCCACCACCACCTGGGCCGGCCGCTTGCGGGCGGCCAGCGTCTTCAGGATGTCCACCGTCGGCACCAGCGCGAGGTGCCATGCGGCGCTTCGCTTGGCCGCCTTGCCCTTCCTCCGGTTGCGGGGACGGTAATCGGCCACTGCCGCCACCGCGATGAACAGGCTGCACTTCCCGAACAGCGGTTCACACGCCGCCAGCATGTCCGCGGCCGACACGACCCGGTGGACCGTCACGCCCGGTGGGGGCGCCAGGCTCACCGGTCCGCTCACGAGATCGACCCGCCACCCACGCCGTGCCGCCGCCTGCGCGAGCGCATAGCCCATGCGGCCGCTCGAGCCGTTGCTCAGGAACCGCACCGGGTCGAGATGCTCGCGCGTCGGTCCGGCGGTAATCAGGCAGCGTGGGCGGAGAGCTTTCACCGGAGCCTTGATGACAGACCGCGGCCGGAGTGTCCATCGCGGCCGCGCGCCGTCAGCGCTCCCCGTTCGCCCTCACAGGATGCGCCGCAAGGTTTCGGGACTGCCCACGGTCATCAGCACATAGACCAGTTGCTGGTTGGCCCAGGCCGCGACGCTGCGCTTTCCCGCCTCCAGGAAGACCGGTCCGGTCACGCCCGGCGCCGGACTGAAATCGCGACGCCGGCCGATATAAAGGTGATACATGCCGCCGCGCTGAAAACAAATCTCGAACACCGGATGACCCGCGATCGTCAGCGACCGGCAGCCTTCCGATTTGAGCAGGTTGAGGTCCGCCACCGGCGTCGCCGTCAGCCGGTGCGCCGGGTTCAGCAGCCAGGCTCCAAAGGCCCCGAGCTTGTCCGCGTGCGGGCCGGTGTGGGCGCTGAGCGGCTCGGCCAGCGCGAACCGGGCCATCTGGGCCAGCGCCGCCGGAGCCGGCCGGGCGTGCTGAAACCAAACGGTGCCGGCCACGGGGAGGATGAGGGCCAGGGAGGCCGCCATCGCCATCCACGACGTCGACCGCCACCACGGCCGTGGTCGCGTGCTGCTCACGCGGCCGCCGGTGAGGATTGCCTCGCGCAATCCCGGCGGCGGATCGACCGCCCGCAGCTTCGCCGCCACCGCACGGTCGAACGCCTGCTCGCGGGCCAGCCAGGCGCCCAACTCTGGGTCCGTCTGCGCCTGACGTAGGGCCTCGGCAAACGTCGCATCCGCGGCGTCACGTCCGCCCGGACGATACGCTCCCAGAATGAATTTTGCCTCTTCGTTGTTCATGGCGTCTTGCGCACTTGCGATTTTGAAAATGACACGACGTTGTCGCGGGCCGCCTTCTCCCTTGCGGCGAGGATGCCCCGCAACTGGGCTTTGCCCCGCGAGAGACGCGACATGACCGTCCCGATCGGCACCTCGAGGGCGGCGGCGATATCCTGGTACGGCAATTCCTCCAGGTAGAACAGCGTCAGCGGCGCCCGGAAGACTTCGTCCACCTCCTGCAGGGCCGCCACGACGGTCTCGGCGTCAAGCGACGACACCAAGTCCACTTCCGGGGCCGGCGGATCCGACTCGTCGGGCGGCAACTCCTCGAGGGCCGTGGACCGGCTGCTCCGGCGCCGCCCGCGGAGGAACTCACGGTACAGGGTGGTGAACAGCCACGACTTGGCCTTGGAGACGTCGCGCAGGGCCTGGCCCTTCGTCGCCCAGATGAAGAAGGTCTGCTGCGTGAGGTCGCACGCATCGTCCTGGTTTCTGGCCAGACTCAACGCAAAGCGGTAGAGCGAAGTGTAGTTCGCATCCACCAGTTGCGTAAAGATGTCGGGCCCCATGTGATGGAGGAGATCGCGCGCGCCACCAATATTCCCGAAAAAATGCCTCGCGTCGAGGTCGTTGCGCAGAATCTTGGCGTCGTCATGTTCCGGATCCTCTTGCCTCCCAATCTCGCCGCCGGCGCCGCCCGGGACGCGATCGCGGTCAAGGTGGAATTCGACGTCACGGCGGCGCCAACCGAGGACCTGGTGCCGGCCCTGGCTTGGCTCCAGGCGCAGGTGGGCGCCGGGGCGAAATCCCCCGTGTTCATGCAATTGACGCGCGCCCAGTTACGCACCCTGCTGCGCGCGCTCGAGGACCTTCCGGCCGTGGCGTGGGCCAATCGGCCGGCCGCGCCGCTGCCCTGGCGCGACGGCGCCCTCGCCGGGGTCAGTGAACATCTCGCCGATCCGGAGCCGGCGGCCGCAGCGGCGGAGCCGATGCCGGCCCCGGTGCACACCGTTCACCGCGCTCCCGCGACCACCCGGCCAGCCGCCCCTCCGGTCGTCGACGGCAGCGAGCACTATCTCGCGATCACCCTGCCCGCGCGCGAGCACCCGCGCTACGACGACGTCCTCGCCCTCCTCAAGGCCCACGGATTCGTACTGGAGACTTCCAACCGGCGGTGGTGGCTGCGCGACCGCCACAAGACGCTCAACTTCCTTGCCGCCAACTGGGAACGCCTGCGCACGGAATTCGGGGCCCAGTTCACCCCCAACTTTGAGCGCAACACGGGCCGCCTCCAGTCGGCCACGATCGCCTGCCGCGCCGTGGCCGATGGCGCCGATTTCGAGGTCACCCTCGACCTGCGGGCCGGGCCGGCGTCCGACGGAGCCGTCATTGCCGCCCTCGCCGGCGGCCGCAGCTATGTCGAGGACGCCGGCGCCCTCGTGCTCTTGCCGCCCGCGACCATCGAGCGCCTCGGCCGGGCGCAACGCCAACTCGCCGCCGACTCCGCGCTCGGGGTCAGCCCGCATCGTTCGGTCCGGCTCGGCGGCGTCCGCCTGGCCGAGGCGGACGCCGTGATCGAGGCGATCGCGCCCGATTTCCAGCCTCCGGCCGTCTGGCGCACGCGCAGCGAGGCGCTGCGCAACCTCTCCAGGCTCGCTCCCGCGCCCGTGCCCGCGGCGCCCGGTGCCGTGCTCCGCCCGTACCAGCAGCTCGGCGCCGCGTGGCTCTGGCATCTCTACCGCCATGACCTGGGCGGCGTGCTTGCCGACGAGATGGGGCTGGGCAAGACGCTCGAGGCCCTGGCGCTGATCGCCACGCTCTGCGCCGAGCGATCCGCATCTCAGAGCCCGGAACTCAAGACCCAGAACTCAAAGCCCGGCCGCGGCGCCCCCTGCCTCGTCGTGTGCCCCGCCTCGCTGGTCGAGAACTGGCGGCGCGAGTCCGCCCGGTTCGTGCCCGCGCTGCGCGTCTGCGTCCACCATGGCGGCGAACGGGCCGATTCGACCGACGCGTTCCGCGACTCCGACCTCGTCGTCACGTCCTACGGCACGCTGGTCCGCGACCAGGCCCTGTTCGCCGCCATCGAGTTCGCCTGCGTGATCGGCGACGAGGCCCAGCACATCAAGAACCCGCGCACGCAGAACGCCCGGGCGCTGGGTTCCCTTCGCGCCCGCGGCCGCTTCCTGCTCACGGGCACGCCGCTCGAGAACCGGCTCGACGACCTGCGCTCGCTGTTCGCCTTCCTCCTCCCCGGCTACCTGACGGCTCCGCCGCCCGGCCTGCGCGGCGAGGATCGCGCCTGGTTCGACGACCGGCTGCGCGCGCAGACCGCGCCCTACATCCTCCGGCGCACCAAGGGCGTCGTCGCCCCCGAGTTGCCCCCGAAGATCGAACAGGTGCTCTACTGCGAGCTCCCGCCGGCCCAGGCCGCCCTCTACCGCGAGTGGCAGGAGCGCGGGGAGCGCGAACTCGACGCCCTCGCCTCGGCGGGAGCTTCCGAGGCCCGGGTGCGCTTCGCCACGCTGACCCAGCTGCTGCGGCTGCGCCAGGTCTGCTGCGATCCCCGGCTCGTCGACGAGACCTGGCCGGCCGAGACCGTGCCGCCCGCCAAGCTCGAGGCCTTCCGGGAACTGCTGGAGGAGTCCGTCGACGACGGCCACCGCCTGCTCGTGTTCTCCCAATTCACCTCGGTGCTGGCCCTGCTCCGGCCGGAACTGCAGGCGCTGGGCATGGACCACTGCTATCTGGACGGCTCGATGCCGGCGCGCCTCCGGCACGAACAGATCGACCGCTTTCAGGAATCAGCCGACGTGCCGGTCTTCCTCATTTCCCTGAAGGCTGGCGGCACCGGCCTCAACCTCACCGGCGCCGACACGGTCGTCCATTTCGATCCTTGGTGGAACCCGGCGGTGGAGGCCCAGGCCACCGACCGTGCGCACCGTCTCGGACAGACGCGGGTCGTCACCAGCTACAAGCTGATCTGCACCGGAACGGTCGAGGAGAAGGTCCTGCAGATGCAGGAGGCGAAGCGCGCGCTCCTGGCCGGCGTGTTCGAGGCCAGCGAAGCCGCCGCCGCGGATCTCTCGCTCGCCGATCTGCGCGATTTGCTGCGGTAGTTCGGGCGCGTCGGGACCAAGCGCCGGCAGTCATCCACCGGTCAGCGCCAACGAGTGAAGACCAGCCCGCGAACCCGCCCGGAGGTCGGGTTCCACCCGTTGCGCCCCGCCGGTGCCTCGCGGACCGAAACCCGCGATCAGTCACTCGACCATAAGTGTCGATCAGTGAAAATCAGTGGTTTCGCCTCCGCGGCTATCCGCGAAACTCCCTCACCAGGCGATGATCTCGCGGTCGCGGTAGAACTTTCCCGTCTGCGACGCCGGCGCCTCGGTGGCGAGCCATACGATCGTGTCCGCCCCCTCTTCGACCGAGCGCGTCGCCCCCGCCCCGCCCATGTCCGTCCGCACCCAGCCCGGGCAGACCGAGTTCACGGCAATGTGGCGGCCCCGCAGCACCGCGGCAAACTGGCGCGTTACCGCGTTGAGCGCGGTCTTGGAGATACTGTAGGCCGGCGCCCAGCTCGTCATGTCGTGGAG
>JBJKRV010000084.1:0-9946 GCA_046704465.1 Opitutaceae bacterium
TCACCCACTGGACGGGTTTGGGATCGTCGGGTCCGCCGCCCGGCGGGTCCACCAGCCGGCGCCGGGCCGCCGTCCGGATGTCATCGACGGTGATCCCCAGCAGGTGGGCCAGCTGAGGCCAGCGCACCTCGTCCTCGGGCCGCAGCACCTGCGGGTCGATGCCCACGTTCAACAGCGGACGGCTGGCCGCCAGGATCTCCCCGTTGGTGTCGCAGATGTCGCCGCGGCGCGCCTGCTCCACGATGAACACCCGGCGGGCCTGCTGCACGTACTTGAGCAACTCGGGCCGATCGAGCACGTGCAGGTCCACCAGCCGCGCCACCGCCCCGCCGAAGCAAAGGAACACGCCCGTGGCGAGGACCACCATGCGGTAATTCGACGCGAAGCCCCGGGACATGGCGGTCAGTGCGATCCGTTGCGACGAAAGGCCGCCGGCTGCAGCTCGACCGTGAACAGGCCCTCGTCACGCCGTGCCGCAAACCACTCGGCGACGTTGCCCTCGACGTACTCGTTCTGCTCCGGTCGGGGCTGGACCAGTCCGAGGTGCCAACGTTCGTTCAGTTTCACCAGGTTGTCCGTGCTCTGCGCCGCCGCGATCTCGGCGGTGCAGTCGTCGATATGCCGCTGCACCTGCGCCAGCTTGGTTTGCAGCGCCTGGTTCAGGTTGGCCGCCACCGAGATCTCGTGACGCAGCCAGACCGTGCCCAGGCCGATCGAGCCGGTGAACACCAGCATCGCCAGGGTGTAGATGAGCACCTGGTTGATGAATGCACTGGCATCGGACTTCTTCATGACGGGGCGGCCTCAGAGTTTGCGCAGCGCGCGAAGCTTGGCCGAGCGGCTCCGCGGATTGGCCGCCACCTCGTCCGCGCCGGGGGTCGCCGGCCGTCCGGTGATCGGATCGGCGAGGCGGGTCCGCAGCTGGCGGGGGGTGGCGTCGGCGGCGCTTTCCGGCTGGCCGCACCAGCGCCGGAAGCGGCGCTTGACGATGCGGTCCTCCAGCGAGTGAAAACTGATGACGCACAGGACGCCGCCGCTCCGCAGGCGCTCGAACGCCGCCGGCAGGCCCCGCTCCAGCGCCACCAATTCGTCGTTCACTGCGATGCGGATGCCCTGAAACGACCGGGTCGCGGGATGGATCCGCAGGTGGCCCCGCACCGGGATCGCCCCGGCGACCACCGCGGCGAGGCTGCCGGTGCGCTGCAGCGCGCCGCTGCCCCGCGCCGCCTGCAATGCGCGGACGACCGCGCGCCAGTGCGGCTCTTCGCCGTATTCGCGCACGGCCCGCACCAGCATCTCCGAGGTCGCCGTCTCAAGCCACTTGCCGGCAGGCACGCCGCTGCGCGGATCCATGCGCATGTCGGCCGGCGCGTCCTGGCGGAACGAGAATCCCCGGGCCGCGTCGTCGAACTGGAACGAGGACGCCCCGAGATCGAACATCGCGCCGTCAAATTGCCCCAGATCCAGCCGGTCCAGCCGGCCGAAATTCACGTCGAGAAAGGTGAGGCGGCCCGGATAGGCCTCGCGCAGGGCCTGGGCGCGGATGCCGGCGGCGGGATCGCGGTCCAGGGCGACCACCTGCGTGTCCGCCGCGGCCTCCAACAACGCCCGCGTATGCCCTCCCCCGCCAAACGTGCAGTCGAGATAGCGTCCGGCCGGGCGCGGCGCGAGATGCGCCAGCGTCTCGGACAGCAACACCGGTTGATGGCCCTCATTCATCGCCGTCAGCAGGGGATGGTCACACGCTGGAAACATGTTGGTTGGCCCGATTCTGGTCCGGCACGCGCCGGACGCGCTTGCGCGCCGCCTCCTTCGCAACGGCGACCGGCCGGGGGGGGATGCCCTCATGGAAGCCAAGCTCGTCTTCATATCCATCCGGTGCACGGCGCATGGCGCGCATCAGCGCCCAGGATGCGGCCAGCATCAACAGGCCGAACGTTGTCAGGGCGAGGGAGACCATGGAGACGAATACCCGCGTCGGGCCGCGCTGCCCTCCCGGGCCGCCAGACTGCTGGATCCTGGCTGCGATCGTCCGGAAACCGGCCGCTCCATGGGCCAGCCCCGTGCCGGACAGACGCCGCCGGGCACTCGCACCGAGGGCGAATAGTAACGGCCGCAGCCCAACGTCCAGAGGTGGGGCGATGCCGGGCGGTGGGTCGAAAGGGGGGTCATGGGGATGTCCGGGTGCTGTCGGGTGGCTCAGATGCCCGCGCGTTTCATCAGGTCGCGATAGGTCTGCGGATCCATCCGCTGCCCCTTGGCCTCCCAGCGCTCCGGGCTCCAGATTGCGAACTTGCTCAGGGAGCCCGTCAGCACCGCCTCCTTCGCAATGCCGGCGTGACTGAGCAGATCGGGATTCAGTCCGGCCCGCCCCTGCTTGTCGAAGCTCAGCGTTTGGGCCCGGGCAAACAACTGCGCCAGGACGTCCTGCGCTTCGCTGTCGCTGAGTTCCTTCGCCGCCGCTTTGTCGTACAGGCGGTCCACCTCCGGCGGGGGCAGCACGACGATATATCCGTCCGGGTGCGGCAGGGCGACGAACTCATCCTCCTCCGTGTGGGCGACGCGCCAGCCGGACGGAATCGTGAGGCGATTCTTCTCGTCCAATGAATGCCGGAATTGGCCGGTATAGCGCGGCTTGGAAGTCGAGGACATGGGGAAGGGCCCCGCTCGGTGCCCCAATATGACCCACTATCCTCCATTTTAACCCATTCAGTCAAGAAAAGTCGGCCGCAGAACCGGTGTTTTGACCAAGTATTTCCGTATCGCACCCCGCCCTGACCAGCCGGCCGTCGATCAGACCGAGCGTGGTGCCGGTGCGAGGCGGCAATCCACGCCGCCGGGGAAGTCGAACCGGACGTAGCCGGCGGTGCCGGGCATGGCACGCCGGCGCTGTGCGGTGTCCAGCCTTCTCCTCAGGACATGACGAAGGCCGCTGCGCCCGGTCCGTTTCGGAGCCGGTCGACATCGAGCGGTCGCGAGTCCACCGCAGCCGCGGCTATTTTGAGGCCGGGCCCGAGGAACCGCCTGTCGCATCCCCGGCCGTCGGTGCCGCCGGAGTGCCGGATGAAGATCCCGCGGCATCGGCCGCGGCGGCCTGCGCGATCGCCTGCGCCCGGGCCTCGCGCACGGATTGCTCCATGTCGGTCCGCAGGTGCTGCATGAACGGTTGCATCCGTGCCAGCATCATCACCTGCGTCTTCTGCATCACCTCCGGCATCTTCTCGATCACCATCTGGCCGGTCGGGCTTCCATAGAATCCGATCAGGTCGTCGATTTCCTTCTGCGTGAAAGCCTGCGAATAGACCTCGATGTAGATGCCCTTGATCTTCTCCCAGCTCAACTCGCCCCGGAGGTCCGCCATCATCCTTCCCCGGAGCCTGTCCGCGATCTGCTGGGCTGCGGGCGAGGCATTTTCGGCCCGCAATTGCTGGTCCATGGAGTTCTTCATCACCCCGTCGATCTGATGCAGCATGGTGTCGATCAGCTTGGAGGAGTGCATGACCGCAAGCAGATGCTCGACGGAAGCCTGGCTCGGCGGGGCGGCATCGACGATCGGAAGCGCCATCAGGGCGCACAGGAACAGAACCGGAGTTTCATGGGGACTGGCCGGTCGGAGTCGGTTGGGGCGGCGCGGTCAGCGCTTGACGGCGGGGAGCGACAGTTCCGTCACGGCGGATGCGCGATTCCCCGGGCGGAACGGCTCCTCTGGCCCGACGGTGACGGCGCCGAAGCTGGACTGCATGACGTACTCACCGACGCACGACCCAGTAATCCGCGAACGATCGGTCACACAAGCCCCGACTTCGAGGTCGGCTGACTCCGGGCCGGACCGCCGCCGTGCCGCCCGGAATCAGTCCCCGCGCGGCGCCGCGGCCCCGACGCCAAACCCGCTCTGATGCGGCGGGTGCCACCGCCAGTCGCGCACTTCCGGCAGGTCCTGCCCCTGGCGGATGATGTACTGCTTGTGCTCGATCAGCTTGTCGGCGAGTTGCTGCTTCAGATAGACGCCCTTGTCTCCGGTCCGCGGCAGCCGGTCGATCGCGTCCATGACCAGGTGGAAGCGGTCCAGATCGTTCATGACCGTCATGTCGAAGGGGGTGGTGATCGTGCCCTCCTCCTTGTAACCCCGGACATGGATGTTGTGGTGGTTCGTGCGGCGGTAGGTCAGCCGGTGGATCAGCCAGGGATAGCCGTGAAAGGCGAAGATGACCGGCTTGTCCTTCGTGAACAGTTCGTCGAAGTCCACGTCGCTCAGGCCGTGGGGGTGCTCGGTCTGCGGCTCCAGTTTGAAGAGGTCGACGACGTTGATCACGCGGATCTTCAGGTCCGGCAGGTGTCGCCGCATGATCGAGACCGCCGCCAGCGTCTCCAGCGTGGGCACGTCGCCGCAGCAGGCCATGACCACATCCGGCGCGTCGTCCTGGTCGTTGCTGGCCCAGGGCCAGATGCCGATGCCCCGCGTGCAATGTTTGACGGCGTCCTCCATCGGCAGCCACTGCGGCGCCGGGTGCTTGCCCGCGACCACGACGTTGACGTAGTGACGGCTGCGCAGGCAGTGGTCCATGACCGACAGCAGGCAGTTGGCATCCGGTGGAAAGTAGACGCGCACGATCTCGGCCTTCTTGTTTGCGACGTGGTCGATGAAGCCGGGATCCTGATGGGTGAAGCCGTTGTGATCCTGACGCCAGACATGCGAGGCCAGCAGGTAGTTCAGTGAGGCCAGCCGCCGCCGCCAGGGCAGACGCGCGGTGACCTTCAGCCACTTGGCGTGCTGGTTGAACATTGAGTCGACGATGTGGATGAACGCCTCGTAGGAATTGAAAAGCCCGTGCCGGCCCGTGAGGAGGTAGCCTTCGAGCCAGCCCTCGCACTGATGTTCGCTGAGCATCTCCATCACCCGTCCCGAGGAGGCGAGAAATTCATCATCCGGCACCGCCGCGGCGTCCCATTGGCGCCCGGTCGCCTCGAAGACGGCGGTGAGGCGGTTGGACAGCGTCTCGTCCGGGCCGAAGATCCGGAAATTCCGCTGCTCCTGGTTCAGCTTGACGACGTCGCGCAGGAAGCGCCCGAGGGCCTGCGTGTCGCCGGCGCCCGGCACGCCCGGCGTCGGGATGTCCGTGGCGTAGTCGCGGAAATTGGGCATGCGCAGGTCGCGGAGCAGCAGTCCGCCGTTGGCGTGGGGGTTGGCGCCCATGCGCCGCTGGCCCGTGGGCGCCAGTCCGCCCAGTTCGGGCCTGAGCCGGCCGCGGTCGTCAAACAGTTCCTCCGGATGATAGCTCCGGAGCCAGTCCTCGAGCAGCTTGAGGTGCTCGGGATGCTCCGCCGGATCCGACAGCGGCACCTGGTGCGAGCGAAAGGTACCCTCGACCGGCCGGCCGTCGATCGCCTTCGGCCCGGTCCAGCCCTTGGGCGAGTTGAGCACGATCATCGGCCAGCGCGGGCGCCCGGTCCTGCCCTCGGCGCGGGCGGCCCGCTGGATCTCCCTGATCTCCTCCACGACGGTATCGAGCGTCGCCGCCATGGCCTGATGCATCTTCTCCGGCTCGTGTCCCTCCACAAAGTGGGGCGTCCAGCCGTACCCGCGCAGCAACTGCTCCAACTCCTCGCGGGTGATGCGGGCCAGGATCGTGGGATTGGAGATCTTGTAGCCGTTGAGGTGCAGGATCGGCAGGACGGCGCCGTCCGTGGCCGGATTGAGGAACTTGTTCGAGTGCCAGGCGGTGGCCAGCGGCCCGGTCTCCGCCTCGCCGTCGCCGACCACGCAGGCGACGATCAGCTCGGGATTGTCGAGCGCCGCCCCGAACGAATGGCTGAGCGAATAACCCAGCTCGCCGCCCTCGTGGAGGGAACCGGGACACTCGGGGGAGGCGTGGCTGGGAATGCCGCCGGGGAACGAAAACTGGATGAAGAGCCGCCGCAGTCCGGCTTCATCCCGGCTGATCTCGGGGTAGACCTCGCTGTAGGTGCCCTCCAGATAGGTGTGGGCCACGACGGCCGGGCCGCCGTGACCGGGGCCGGAGACGTAGACCATGTCGAGGTCGTATTTCCTGATGACCCGGTTGAGGTGGGTGTAGATGAAGTTCTGCCCCGGAGTCGTGCCCCAGTGTCCCAGCAGCATGTGCTTCACGTCCGACAACTGCAGCGGCCGTTTCAGCAGCGGATTGTCGTACAGGTAAATCTGGCCGACCGACAGGTAAGTGGCGGCGCGCCAGTAGGCGTGCATCCGGGCGAGCAGCTCGGGCGACAGCGGATTTTTCGTGGCTTCATTCTCTTTGGTCTTCATCGTCGATTCCTTTTCCGGCGGGCAGGCCCAGGACGCGTGCGGCCGTCTCCGCGATCATGCGCTCCTCGTCGGTGCGCATGACCCGGACGGCCACCGGGGCGCCGGCCGCCGAGATGATCCCCGCGCCGGCGGCGTTGGCTTTCTCGTCCAGGCGAATGCCCAGAAACTCCAGCCCGGCGCAGGCGCGGGCCCGCACCACCGGCGCGTTCTCGCCGATGCCGCCCGCGAACACCAGGGTATCCAGCCCGCCCAGGACCGCGGCGAACGCCCCGATCCACTTCTTCACCTGCTGGCAGAAGAGGGCCACGGCCTCGGCGGCGCGCGGATCGCCGGCCTCGCGCCCCAGGAGGTCGCGCATGTCGGGGCTCGTGTCGGACACCCCGAGCAGGCCGGATTGGAAATTGATCATCTGGTTGAACTGCCGGGGAGTCAGGTTCTCGGTCCGCGCCAGGTACCAGAACAGGCCGGGATCGATGTCGCCGGCGCGCGTGCTCATCGGAATTCCCGCCGCCGGCGTGAAGCCCATGCTCGTGTCCATCGGCCGGCCGCCGCGCACCGCGGCCAGGCTCGCGCCGTTGCCGAGATGCGCGAGCACGATCCGTCCGGCCGCCGCGTCCGGTCCCGCCACGCGGCCCAGCTCCTCCAGCAGGAAGGCGTAGGACAAACCATGAAACCCGTAGCGCCGCACCCCCTGCTCCGCGTACCGCCGCGGGATGGGCAGCAATTGTGCCACGCGCGGGAGATCGTGGTGAAACGCCGTGTCGAAGCAGGCCACCTGCGGCACCTCCCGGAACCGGCGGAAGACTGCCTCCGCGAGCTCGATTTCCTCCGGCAGGTGCTCGGGATCGAACGGGCTGAGCTGGCGGAGGTATTCCACCAGTTCGCCCGTGATGCGCTGGGGCTCCCGGTATTTCGGCCCGCCGTGCACCACCCGATGGCCGACGGCTGCCAGGGTGCCGCGCCCGAGACGTTCCTCGAGCCAGTCCATCAGCATGTCGACGGCCGCGGTGTGGTTCCGCGCCGGCCACGGACAGGAAATGTTCTCTCCTGAAACCAGATCCTCGGCGGCGAAGGCAGTCTCCGGCAGGCCGATGCGCTCGACCCGCCCCGCCAGCAGCCGCCGCGGCGGCGCGCCGGACTCGAAGAGTGCGAACTTGATGCCCGAGGAGCCGCCGTTGATTGTCAGAATCCGGGCCATCGTCGTGACTCAAGACCTCCGCGAGCGGATTCGCAAGGGCCGGTGGAGCGATGATTCGCACTTTTCACCCAGCGCCGCGCCGCCGGTTCCGCGCCTCCTCACTCCGACAGGCCCAACTCCGCCAGCGCCGCCGCGGTCGACTCGCGGTCCTGATGATGGATGCCGTGAATCCCCAGGCCGCGGGCCACCTCCACCAGCAGACTCAGGTTGTCCACATAGGCCACCTCCTCCGGCCGTGCCTGCGCCGTATCGAGAGCCAGCCGATAGATGTCCGCATCCGGTTTACGGAAATGGACGAAACAGGACGAAATGAAGAAATCGATCAACCGGCGCAGGTGAAAATGGTTCACCCGGTATTCGGTCAGCTCCCTCCCCTCGTTGCTGACCGCGGCGACGACCAACCGATGGCGCCGCTTCAGTTCGAGGAAGAACTCGATCATCCCGGGCAGCGGCTGCGATTGCGCGAACATGAACTCCCGGAACGCCGCGGGCGTGAACGGCCGCGGCTCGAAGAACACGACCCGGTCGAGGTACTGGCCAAGGCTCAGTTTGCCGAGCTCGTACGTGTCGCACGTCAGGTGGTGCCGCTCGTCCAGCTCCGCGTAATTCAGACCGAACTGCTCCGCCGCCCGCCGCCGCATGCCGTGGTCCCAGCCGTTGGTCAGCAGCACGCCGCCGATGTCGAGAAAGAGGGTCGTGACGGGCGGATTCATGGCGTGGCGGTGGAACGGCGGTGCCGGCTAATGCTTTCCCCGTGGCCGGCGCTTCCGGGGCGCGGAGCTCCCCGCCTCCGCCGGCAGGAGCCAGCAGTGCCCCTGCTGGGTGGGCAGCGCCTGCGTCGACTCGGGGCCCCAGGTGCCCGCGGCGTAGTTGGGGAAATCCGTCGGCGGGGCCGACCGCCACACCTCGAGGACCGGGGCCAGCACGCGCCACGCCGCCTCCACCTGGTCCGCGCGCATGAACAGGGTCGCGTCGTTGCTCATCACGTCCCACAGCAGCGTCTCGTAGGCTTCCGGCGAGCGCTCGGCGAAGGTCTCTTCGTAGTTGAACTTCATCTCGACGGGACGAAGGCGGACGTCCGGCCCCGGGTGCTTGGCCTGAAAGCGCAGGAGGATGGCCTCGTCCGGCTGGATTGCCATCGCCAGTTGGGCCGGCCGCCAGTTGAGGGTGGCCTCGGGTGGGAACGCCTGGTGTGGCACCGGCCGGAACTGGATGGCCACCTCGGAGGCCTGCCGGGCGAGACGCTTGCCGGTGCGCAGGTAGAACGGGACGCCCTGCCAGCGCCAGTTGTCCACCAACAGCCTCAGGGCTGCGAAGGTTTCCGTCTGCGAGTCCGGCGCCACGCCCGGCTCCTCGCGGTAGCCGGGCACCTCCTCGCCCGCCATCCAGCCGCGGCCGTATTGCCCCCGCACGGCAAACTGGTGCACCGCCTCGGCCGGGATCGGACGCACGGCATGCAGTACATCCACCTTCTTGTTGCGGATCTCGTCCGCGTCGAACGACACCATCGGCTCCATCGCCACCAGGCACAGCAACTGCATCAGGTGGTTCTGCACCATGTCGCGCAGCGCCCCGGCCCGGTCGTAATACCCGCCGCGGTGCTCGACGCCCACCGCCTCGGCGACGGTGATGCTGACGTAATCGACGTACCTCCGGTTCCAGATCGGCTCGAACAGCGGGTTGGCAAACCGGAAGGCCAGGATGTTCTGCACCGTCTCCTTGCCGAGATAGTGGTCGATGCGGAAGATCTGCGATTCCTCGAAGCTGCCCGCCAGGGTGCGGTTCAGGCGGCCGGCCGACTCGAGGTCGTAGCCGACGGGTTTCTCCACGACCACGCGCGCCCGTTTCCGGTCCGACGCGAGGCCCGCCGCCCCGAGCTGCCGGGGGATTTCGCCGAACATGGCGGGCGGCGTGGCCAGGTAATAGATGCGGTCGGCCGGCTGGTCCCACTCCTTTTCCAGCCCGGCGCAGAGTCCGCCGAGGGCGGCGTAGGTCGCTGGCTTGGTGAAATCGCCATCGAGATAGCGAATCCGTCGTGCGAACGCATGCCAGGCGGCGGGCTCGACCGGTCCGCGGCGGGAGTATTTCCTCACGCCTTCGTGGAGTCTCCGGCGCAGCCGGGCGTCGTCCAACCGGCCGCGATCCACGGCGATGATCGCAAAGGCGTCGGGCAGACTGCGATCGCACGACAGGTCGAAGAGCGCCGGCACCAGCTTGCGCCAGGCAAGGTCGCCCGCGCCGCCGAAGATCGTCAGGATGGTTGGACGGGGCCCGGTTGTTGCCGCGCCCGGCATCATTCACGCTCCCACTCGGTGTGAAACGTGCCCTTGGCGTCGATCCGCTCGTAGGTGTGGGCCCCGAAAAAATCGCGTTGGGCCTGGATCAGGTTCGCCGGCAGCCGGCGGCTGCGGTAACAGTCCAGGTAGGCCAGCGAGGCCGCCAGCGCCGGGGCAGGGATCCCCAGT
>JBJKRV010000085.1:0-2627 GCA_046704465.1 Opitutaceae bacterium
CCTCTGGCCCGCCGCCATCCTCGTGAGCAAGGACAACCCGATCACCGGCCTGACGATGGATCAGCTCGACCGCATTTTCGGCGCCGAGCGGACCGGCGGCTGGGACGTGGGCCACAACCCCGAGCACAATATCCTGTTCACGGCGAAATACGCGCGGGGACCGGAGACCAACCTCCGCACTTGGGGGCAACTTGGTCTGAAGGGGCCATGGGCTGACAAGGAGATCCAGACCTACGGCTACGTCGCGCCCGGCTTCGCCACCTATTTTCAGCGCAAGGTCATGCACTGGTCGGACAAGTACAACCCGAACTTCCGCCAGTTTGTCGAACCCAAGGAGGCCGTGGACGGGCCCGAGGGCGCGGCGGTTTCGATCGGAACCATGCTGTCGGAGATGTCGAAGGACCGATACGGCATCGGCTGGGCCGCGATGTTTCACGCCAAGTACTATCCCGACCTGAAGCCGCTCGCGATCGCCGCGAAGCCGGGCGGGCCGTACATCGCCTACACGCCGGAAAACGTGGCCAACCACACCTATCCGCTCGCCCGCGACGCCTATTTCTATGTCAACCGGGAGCCCGGCCGGCCGCTTGACCCCAAGGTGCCCGAATTCATGCGGTTCATCCTCAGCCGCCAGGGCCAGCAGGTGATCGCCCACACCGGGTTCTACTACCCGCTGCCGCCGGCTTACCTCGCGGAGCAGCTCAAAAAGATCGAATGAGGAGGACCGCATTGGCGGCCGTCGTTTGCCGGCGTCCCTCCCTTTATCGAGCGAATCACCATGAAGGTCCGATTGGCATTTGAAGCGGCCCTGACCTGCGCTCTGCTTGCCGCAGGGGTTCTTCGTGGCCAGACTGCGGCCGTCGATCCGTCGCTGCCCGATTACGTCCCCGAGGTCCAGGTCTCCGGACATCTCGCCGGCCTCACCGGCATGGACACGGTCGAGGCGATGATGAAGGCGTGGAACGACGCCTTCCGGAAATTCGAGCCGCAAGCCGACATCACGATCACGATGAAGGACGGACTCGGGCCGGAGGATCGCATCGCGCTCGGACCGCACACCGCGGAATTGTTTCATCCGACCTACCAGGAGTACGAAGACGCCTATGGCTACGAGCCCTTCCGGGTGAAGTTTTGCGCGGGGGCCTTCATTCTGAAGAGCCACGTGTCCGCCATCGGGGTCTACGTGAACAAGGCCAATCCGATCCACGCCCTGTCGCTCACGCAGCTCGACGCAATCTACTCGCACGAACGCCGCCGCGGGTATCCCGCCGACATCACGACCTGGGGACAGCTGGGCCTTACTGGCGTCTGGGCCGACCAGCCGATTCACACCTACGGGTTTTACTGGCGCGACGACGTGACCGCGTATTTCCGGCGCCTGGTGATGTTCGACGCGCCGTTCAAATCCACCTACGACGTGCCGGGTGGAGACCTGTCGCGGCGGACCCCCGTGGTGGCCGAGGCCATCATGGCGGCGATGGCCGCCGACCCCTACGGCATCGCCTTCGGCAACGCCTCGTATGCCACGGACGATGTCAAGGCGCTCGCCCTCTCGGACCGCGGCATCCTCGGGACCTTCACCCTGCGCGACGTGGCCAGCGGCCGCTATCCGCTGCAGCGTTACCTGTATTTCTACGTCAACCGGAAGCCCGGCCGTCCGCTGCCCGCCCTGGTAAGGGAATTCCTGCGCTTCGTGCTCAGCAAACAGGGCCAGGAACTGGTGGCCAAGGATCACTACCTGCCGCTCACCGCCACCATGGCGGCGCAGGAGCGCGCCAAGCTGGACTGAACCCGGTCCAACGTCATGCACCAGCCGCTTCGCGCCCTCCGCCCAACCCTCGCCGTGCTCGCCCTCGGGGCGCTGACGGCGCCTCTCCATGCCGGCGAGCCGAGCCCCCTGCAGGTGCAGGCGGCACGAACCAAGCTGGTGAAAGGGAAAGGCTACGAGGTCTTTTACCACGAAAAGTTCAACCTCGACGACCTGCCGGTCTACCGGCCGGAGGAAAAGGTCTCTGGGCTGATCCGCATGTGGGGCTCGAATTACTTCACCGACAGTCCGCTCATGGGCTGGTGGATCCGGGCGTTCCACCAATACCAGCCGGACGTCCGCTTCTCGCTCCACCTCGACACCAGCGAGCACGCCATCCCCGGCCTCATCTTCGGGAAATCCGATCTCGGACCACTCGGACGGGAGATCATGTGGGATGAAGAACTGTCGTTTCAGCGGGAATTCAACCACCTTCCGCTCGGCATCCAGGTCGTCACCGGCAGCTACGATGTCTCGGGCTGGAATCCCGCCATCGGCATCTTCGTCAACCGCGACAACCCGCTCACGCACCTGTCGCTGCAGCAGATCGACGGCATCTTCGGGGCGGAGCGCTCGGGAGCCTGGCGGGGTCTGACCTGGGACACCTCGCTCGCGCGCGGACCCGACCAGAACATCCGCACCTGGGGCCAGCTCGGCCTCACCGGCAAATGGAAGAACCAGCCGATCCACGTCCTGGGTTACAATCTCCAGTTCCACTTTCCCCAGAACATCGAGACCCGGGCGTTCGGCGGCATCTCCGACAAATGGAACGAGCATCTGCAGGAATTCGCGAACACCTTGAATCCCGATGGCACGCTCT
>JBJKRV010000086.1:0-8783 GCA_046704465.1 Opitutaceae bacterium
GTGTAGAGGTCCTGGGTGCCGGCGTAGCGAAAGGCACCCGGTGCCGGCGGCATTCCGGCGATCCGGACCGCCGGTTCGCAGCCCGGCAGGCTGGATCGGAGCGACGCGACCTCGGCCCGGCGGGCGCGAATCCACAGCGCCGGCTCGCGCTGAATCTGCCGGAGCCAGTCGGCGGGAATCGGATCCATCTCGCCGGCGAGCCAGTCGGGCACGGCGCGGGCCGCAAGCGCCGCGGTCTTGAACGACCCGGGGGCGCGCTCGAATTGCGCCTGCAGCTTCAGCGCCGCCTCGATCCGGCGCTGCGTCGTTGCGTCGCCGTCGAGCCAGTGGAGCCAGCGAAAATAGGCCGCGACGGCACCGGCGATGGCGCGGCGTTCGGCGGGGGGCAGGTCGCGCCGTGGCGCCAGGTCGCGACGCAGCACTTCGTCCTCGGTTCCGCCCGATTCCAGGCGGGACACGAGGTGCGCGGCGCGATTCAGACCGGAGGAGGACAGGGAGACGGCCACGTCCGGATGATCGGATGGGCCGGCCCGCCCCGCAATCCCCGGATGGCGGCGCCCGAAAGGAAGGCCCGGCTCAGACGGCCCCGCGCTGGAACTCGGGGTATTGGGTCATCGCGCCGTCGACGTAGATGGTCGAGCCGGTGATGTAATCCGCCTCCTTGCTCGCCAGAAACGTCACGACGTTGGCGACGTCGTCCGGCTGGCCGATGCGGCCCCACGGGATCTTTTCCAGCAGCTTGGGCAGCAACTGGGGATTCCCCCAGACGTCGCGATTGATCGGCGTGGCAATGGCGCCGGGCGCGACGGTGACGACCCGCACTTTTTTGTCGGCCAGGGCCACCGCCATGCACTTGGTGAGCATCGAGAGCCCGGCCTTGCTCGCGCAATAGTGGGCGAACGTGGCCCACGGGATGGTGTCGTGGACGCTGGAGATGTTGATGATCACGCCGCCGCCGTTCTTCGCCATCCAGCGCGCCGCCTCCTGGCCCGCCAGGAACGGACCGGTGAGGTTGACGTTGAGCACGCCTTCCCACGCCTCATAGGGCATCTCCAGAAAATCGTGGGGATTCTCGTAGCCGGCGTTGTTGACGCAGACGTGCAGCCCGCCGAACGCCTTGATCACGCTGCGCACGTCGCCCTGGATGTCGCGCGGCCGGGCCACGTTGCCCTCGACGGCGATCGCCTTGACCCCGTAGCCCTTCAGCTCGTCGACCAGCCGGTTGACGTGGTCGGGCACCTTGCCGTACCAGCCGACCGCGACGTTCGCGCCCTCCCGGGCGAACCGCCGGCACATGGCGGCGCCGAGACCGCCGTCGCCCCCGGTGACGAAGACACTCTGACCTTGGAATCGCTTGGACGGGGCCGGGGCGGGAGGAATTGGTTCTGCCATGTGAGGTGATATTTTGGTGGATGTTGGTGCGGTCGAAACCGGCCGCCAATATACCCGCATTCGGCGTCCCGTCAGGTGCCCGCGCAAAAAAAGCCCTCCGCTGCGGCGACCGGGGCGGTCCGACCCGGCCGGCTCAACGCCGGGCCCAGCGGCGATTCTCCTTGAGCTGCAGACGCCGGGCCTCGACGAGCGTGCCGGCGACAGCGGGGTGGCGGCGCATCTCCTGAAGCTTTGCGGCGGACACCTGCCACGCGAGACCGGGAGAAGCCTCGGCCACCGGCGCGATCCGCCCTTCGAACACAAAGGCGAACTCGAGATGGGTGTCGCCCAGGTTTTGCTCCACCACCGTGCGCAGGGCGCGCAGGAAATCCGGCACCTCGGGGTGGTCCGGCTTCAGCAGCCAGGTGATCTTCTTGATCTGACCGGCCACGGCGGCATCGAGCGGGAGACATTCGCGGACGTTCAGGCGCACGCCGTCATTGCCCGCCAGGACGGTTCCCTGCACCAGCACGGGCGACTCGGCGACGAGGTTTTTCGCCTGGTCGGCATAGGCGTCGGAGAACATGTTCATCGCGAGCGAGCCGTGGCGTGAGGCGAGCGTGAACGCCGCCCAGGGGCGGTTGTCCCGGCGGGAGAGGCGCTTCACGATGCCGGTGGCGACGCCGCAGAGGCGGAATTCGCTCCGGTCGGGCAGTCCGGGCAGCTCGGCGGCCGGGACGGTGTCGAGGGCTTCGGCCAGACCGGCATAGACGTCCATGGGATGGCCCGAGATGTAGAATCCGAGGAGCTCCTTTTCGTACTGGAGCCGCTCGGCGACGGGAAAGTCCGCCGCCTCGGGCCGCGCGGTGGTCGTGCCGTTGGGTTTTCGGATCTCCACCGGCGCCGCGTCGCCGAACAGGAAGACCTGCCCGGCGGCCCGCTCGCGTTCGTCCGCGGCGGCGGCGCTGAGCCGGGCCGAGACCAGTTCCGCCGCGGCGTCGAGTCCGGCAAACAGGGCGCCGCGCGACCCGCCGGCGAAATCGAAGGCGCCGGTCTTGATCAGGCATTCCATGACCCGCTTGTTGATCGCCCGGCCGTCGACCCGGTGGATGAAGTCATCGAAATCGCGGTAGGGGCCGCCGGCCTCGCGCTCGGCGATGATCTTCTGGCCCGCGCCCTCGCCGACGCCCTTGATGCCGGCGAGACCGAACCGAATCTTGCCGGCGGCGGCGCCCGCCACCACCGGGGTGAACATTTCCCGGCTTTCGTTGACATCGGGCCCGAGCACGCGGATGCCCATGGTGAGCGCCTCGTCGATGAAGTGGGAGACCTTGTCCGCATTGCCGAGTTCGGAGCTGAGCACGGCGGCCATGAACTGCACGGGGTAGTTCGCCTTCAGGTAGCCGGTCTGGTAGCTGAGGATGGCGTAGGCCGCGGAGTGCGACTTGTTGAAGCCGTATTGGGCGAACTTGTTGAGCAGGTCGAAGATTTCGTTGGCCTGCCTTTCGCCGAGACCGGTGGTCTTTTTGGCGCCCTCCACGAACTTCGCGCGCTCCCTCGCCATCGCCTCGGCGTCCTTCTTGCCCATGGCCCGGCGGAGCATGTCGGCGCCGCCCAGCGTGTAGCCGGCGATGATCTTGGCGCACTCCATCACCTGTTCCTGGTAGACGATGATGCCGTAGGTTTCCTTGAGCGACTGCTCGAGCAGCGGGTGCGGATACGAGACGGTCGACGGGTCCTTCTTGCCGCGTGCGTAATCGGGGATGAACGCCATCGGGCCGGGCCGGTAGAGCGCGCCGATGGCGTTGATGTCGTCGATATTCGAGATACCGACCAGCTTGCAGGCGTTCTGCATGCCGGGCGACTCGAGTTGGAACACTCCGACGGTCTTGCCGGCGTTGAGCAGGGCAAACGTCTTCGGATCGTCGAGGGGGATGCGTTCGATGTCGAAATTCGGGTCGGCGGTGCGGCGGACGTTGTCGACGGCATCGGCGATGACCGTGAGCGTCTTGAGGCCCAGGAAATCCATCTTCAGCAGGCCGAGCTTCGACACCGCGTTCATGTCGTACTGCACGGTGACGTCGCCTTCCTGCAGGGTGAGGGGAACGTATTCCTCCAGCGGCGTATCGGTGATGATGATGCCGGCGGCGTGTTTGCCGGTGTTGCGCACCATGCCTTCGAGCACGCGGCCCTGCTCGATGATCTCCTTGGCGACCGGGTTGGACTCGGCCTCGTGCCGCAGTTCCGCCGACTTGGCGATGGCGTCGTCCAGCGTGATGTTCAGCTCGTCCGGGATCATCTTCGCCAGGCGGTCGGCCTCGGCGAACGGCAGGTTGTGGACGCGGGCGACGTCGCGGACGACCATCTTGGCGCCGAGCGTGCCGTAGGTGATGATGTTGGCCACGCAGGCGTCGCCGTATTTCTGCCGGACATAGGTGATGACCTCGCCGCGGCGGCGCATGCAGAAATCGATGTCGAAGTCGGGCGGCGACACGCGCTCGGGATTCAGGAAACGCTCGAACAGGAGCTTGAAGCGCAGCGGGTCGAGATTGGTGATGCCCAGCACGTAGGCGACGAGGCTGCCCGCGCCGGAGCCGCGGCCGGGACCGACCGGGATGCCGTGCTCCTTGGCCCAGTGGATGAAATCCCAGACCACCAGGAAATAATCGGTGTAGCCGGTCTGCTCGATGATGGAGAGTTCGTAATCCAGGCGGGCGCAGAGCTCTCCGGTGCGGGCCGCCGGGGAGTCCCGGGTGTCGGATTCGGGGGCCCGATCCGGACTGCCCGCCTCTGAATTCCGGCCGGCGGCCTCGGTGCCCGGGACATAATCGATTCCGTAACGCCGCCGGAGACCTTCGATGGCGATCTCCCGCAGGTAGCCGGCGCGGTCGGTTTTCACCTCGGGCGGAAGCGGATAGCGCGGATAACGCTCGGACCCCTTGGGGAACGGAATCGCGAGGTCGCACATCTCGGCGACCGCCCGGGTGTTGAGCAACGACTGCGGCACCTCGCCGAAAAGCCGGGCCATCTCCGCGGGCGACTTCAGGTAAAACTGGGTGCTGTCGAACCGCATCCGGTCGGCATCCTCGATCTTGGCGCCGGTCTGGATGCAAAGCAGGGCGTCGTGCGGTTTCGCGTCCTGCGCCCGCACGTAGTGAACATCGTTGGTGCAGACGACCTTCAGGTCGAACTCCCGCGCCAGCTTGAGCAGGTCGGGCACGATCTGGTGCTGGGGGGCGAGGCCGTGATCCTGGATTTCGATGAAGAAGTTCTCGCGGCCGAAGATGTCCACGAACCGGCCGGTCGCGCGGCGCGCCTCGTCGAACCGCCCCTGGAGGAGTCGCTGGGGCACCAGCGCGGCCAGGCAGCCGCTGAAACCGATGAGGCCCTCGGAGTACCTCGCCAGTGTCTCGAAATCGGCGCGGGGTTTGTAGTAGAAGCCGCGCAGGTGGGCGTCGGATACAAGCTTGAGCAGGTTCTGGTAACCCACCTGGTTGCGCGCGAGGACGCCGAGGTGGAAGATCGATTTGCCCTCCTCGCTGCGCCCGGTCCGCTCCGTCCGGGAGCCTTCCGTGAGGTAGAGTTCGCATCCGATCAACGGCTTGAGGGCACGGGCCTTGGCCTGGTTGTAGAAGTCAATCGCGCCGAAGAGGTTCCCGTGGTCGGTGAGCGCCAGGGAGCGCATGCCCAGCTCGACGGCCCGGTCCATCAGGCGGTCGATGCGGCAGGCGCCGTCGAGGAGGCTGTAGTCGCTGTGGACGTGGAGGTGGACGAAATCTGAGTCGGCGGACGGCACGTTCACGGACACCAAGCCCGGCCGCGGAAATGTTCAAGGCGGGAGTTGGCTCGCCTCGCGCCCCGGGTTTTCCGGACCCGCCCCGGGGCCAAAATAGGGGTTGACGGAGGAGAGTTCGACTGAAGACTTAACCGCTTTTCATCCGCCAACGCCCGTCGCGAACATGTCTATTGAAATCAAGATCCGCAAAAATGAGCCGGTGGATCGTGCCCTGCGCCGCCTGAAGAAGAAGCTGGACCGTGAGAACGTCATCAAGGACGTGCGCGCCAAGCGGTATTACGAGAAGCCCTGCGAGCGCCGCCGGCGCAAGGCCAAGGTGGCGGCTTTCACGGCGATGCTGCGCGCGCGGTACGACAGTTGAGGTGCGGGTTCGCCGGCCGCGAAGCGCGGCGGATGGACGGCGGTGAGGCGGAAGAGCGCTTGCGATCCCTCTTGTCAGACGGGGCGCAGTCCGGCATTGGCTGGGGAAGTGAATGGCCTGCTCGTGGGTGAAGGGCGGCGGTCGTCGCCCGTGAATTCCCGCCGCCCGCCCGGATTCGGACTGTTGGGCGGGGTCGCGAGAGTGCCCCGCCGGTCTCTTTCCAGCGGGTTCCCGCTTCCGGCATGACCCCGATCCTGTCCCTCTCGACCGCATGGTGTTCGCACCGGCATGATGACGGTTACGCCATGTTGCGGGAGATCGCCGCGCTGGGCTTCACCCACGTCGAGCTGAGTCACGGCATCCGCATCGTCCTGGTGCCGGGCGTGCTGCGGGCGGTTGAGGAAGGCGTGATCAGGGTCAGCTCGACCCACAATTTCTGCCCGCTGCCGGCGGGCATGGTGCACCCGGCGCCCAACCTCTTCGAGCCGTCGGCCCCCGCCGACCGCGGCCACGAACATGACCAATGGCTGCGGCACACCCGTCGCACCATCGATTTCGCCGTGCAGGTCGGCGCGCCGGTGATCGTGACGCACCTCGGCAGCGTGCGGTTTTTCTGGCGCAACCCGGGCCGCCGGCTGCGGCAATACCTGCGCGACCATCCGGTGGCCGATCCCGCCGCGGACGGGGCGTACCAGCGGCGGCTGGCGCGGTGCCTGGCGGGCCTGCGCCGGCGGCAGCCGGGCTACTGGAAGCAGACGCAGCGCAGCGTGGAGGAGATGCTCCCCTACGCCGCCGCCAAGGGGGTGCGGCTGGCATTCGAGAATCGGGAGAAGTTCGAGGAGCTGCCGCTCGACGGCGAGTTTGCCGAACTGTTTGAGCTCGCCGGGACCCGCGGGGCCGCGGGCTACTGGCACGACGCAGGCCACGCCGAACTGAAGCAGCGCATGGGCCTTACGACGCAGCGCCGCCTGCTGGAGGGGAACTGCGGGCGCCTGCTCGGATTCCATCTTCACGATGTCGACACGGATGGCCACGACCACCAGCCGGTCGGGCATGGCACGGTGGATTTCCGGGCCATTCGCGAATTCTGGGAGCCGCATCACCGCCTCGTGCTGGAACTGAATCCGCAGGTCACGACCGCGGAAGTGCTCGAGTCAAAACGCCGGATCGAGGACCTGCTCGGATGAGGGCGGAAGCGGCGCCGGTTGCGGACGGGCGGGCGCGGCGCTGACCGCCGGCCCGCCCTCGGGCATGTCCCCGGATCCTCGGCACACCCCTACGCGGGCCACACGCCGGCGACGGGGGTGCCGCAATAGCGGCATCTGCCGTGGTCGAGGCGGAAGGCGGTGACGGAAAACACGTCGCGTTCGATGACCGGGCGCCGGCATCCCGGGCACCAGGTCGTGCCGGCATCGGGCACCTCGTGGACATTGCCGAGGTAGACGTACCGGAGGCCGGCCGCGCGGGCGGCGGCCCGCGCCTGCAGAAGGACTTCGATCGGCGTCGAGGGCAGGCGATCGAGCTTGTGCTCCGGATGGAAACGGGAGAAATGCAGCGGTCGGTCGGGCCCGAGATTCTCCACCAGCCAGGCGCACATGCGCTTGATCGTGTCCAGGTCGTCCGTGTACGTCGGCACGATCAGGTTGATGACCTCGAACCATACCCCGAGTTCGTGATAGGTCTTCAGCGTGTTGAGGATCGTTTCCAGCTTGCCGGAGTTGAGGCGCCGGTAGGTGTCCTCGCTGAATCCCTTCAGGTCGATGTGGGCGGCGTCGACGTCGGGCGCCAGATCGCGGAGCGGCCGGTCTTCGATCGAGCCGCAGGTCACGACGATGTTCTTCAGGCCGTGGTCGCGGGCGACGCGGCAGGTGGCGCGCGTGTATTCGTAATAGGCGGTCGGCTCGGAGTAGGTGTAGGCGATCGCGGGGCAGTGCAGCGCCTCGGTGACGGCGACCACGTCCTCGGGAAACAGGCTCAGCCGGGCGAGCTCGCGGGAGCTGATCGAACGGGGGAGCGGCGGCCGCAGGCGAAATTCCGGCCCGGTCGGATCCTTGGTCTCCTCGGGCTTTTTCTGGGAGATCTCCCAGTTCTGGCAGTTGAGGCACCGGAACACGCAGCCGGAGGTGGCGAGCGAGAACGCGAGGCTGCCGGGCAGGAAATGATAAAGCGGCTTCTTCTCGACCGGATCGACGTGGAAGGTGCACGGGTTGCCGTAGGCCATCGTGTAGAGCGTACCGTCGCGGTTGACCTTGTTGCGGCAGTGGCTGCGGTCTCCGGGCGAAAGCAGGCAATTGTTCGGGCAGGTCTTGCACTGCACGTTGCGGTCGAGCTTGAGGTAATGTTCCGCCTCCCGCACCCATCCGCGCTGCTGCCACCGGGCCCAGGTCCGGTCGTCGGGCGCGTCGCCCTTGAAGATTTCGGCCGGGGCCTCGGCGCGGCCGAGGTCCGTGAGCCAGTCGAGCCAGCCGGCGCGGGCCGGCAGGGCCAGTCCGGCCAGGCCCGCGGCGCCGTACCCGAGGGCGCGGCGGCGGGTGATGACGCCGGGTGAGCCGGGGCGGCTCACGCGGCCGGGCGTGGTTTGATCCATCCCCATCGGAGAAAGGCGAGGTAGACCGACGGCAGCACGTGCGCGAGCACAAGCAGGCCGAGGGGCAGGTGCAGCAGTTTGTGCACGGTCAGGGCGGTCTGCGCCGAAGCCAGCGCGCCGAAACCGTAGCGACCGCTCATCGCGTAACCGGTCGCGAGGAACGCCAGCACCAGCGGCAGCAGCAGCCAGCCGGTCCAGCGGACGAGTTTGAGGCAGATCAGGCTGAGTCGATTCATGCGGCGGACCTCCAGGCCAGGAGAGCGGCGGCGGCGTTCAAACCCGCGATCAGCAGGCAGACCACCGTGACGCCGAGCAGGGGAATCAGGAACGCGCTCACCAGCAGGGCGCCGAGGGCGGCGCCCACAAGGTCGGCGCCGAAGAGACGGGCGGCGATGGCGGCGACGCGGCCCCGGCCCGCGGCGCCGGCGGTCGGAACCTGCGCCCCCACCATCCCGGCCAGCCCGAACGTGAGAAGCAGGACGAAGCCCTGGCCGGCCCATCCGGCGCCGCCCAGGAGATCCAATCCGGCGGGCAGGCGCAGCAACGCGGGCAGAACCGCGGCGAACAACGCAATCGCGCCCGCCAGCGCCGCCAGGCGGCGCGCCGGCGAAACCTTCGGGCCTCGCCATCGAAACCAGCCGGCGCCGGCGGCGAGGCCGATCATGAAC
>JBJKRV010000087.1:0-4137 GCA_046704465.1 Opitutaceae bacterium
GAGCAGGCCCCGCGCCAGGGCAAGTTGAATGACTGGATCTTCGGCGGTGACCACGGGGGATGTGGCGTGGACAGCCACCAGGCAGACGGCGGCGCGCAGGGGCCCCGCCGCTAGCGGTTGAGGCTGAGCAGGAATTCGGCGTTCGAGCGGGTCTTCTTCAAGCGGGTGATCAACATTTCCATCGCCTCGACGGGCGGGATGCCCTGCATCGCCCGGCGGAGCGAGTAGATCCGCAGCAGCTCGTCGGGATGATAAATCAGCTCCTCCTTGCGCGTGCCGCTGCGCTCCATGTTCAGGGCGGGGAAGATGCGCTTGTTCACCAGGTCGCGGTCGAGGTGGAGCTCCATGTTGCCCGTGACTTTGAACTCCTCGAAGATCACCTCGTCCATCTTGCTCCCGGTGTCGATCAGGGCCGTGCCCATGATCGAGAGGCTGCCGCCGCCCTCGATGTTGCGGGCCGAGCCGAAGAAGCGCTTCGGCTTCTGCAGGGCGGTGGCCTCCATGCCACCGGTCATGATCTTGCCGCTGTTCGAGGCGAGCGCGTTGTAGGCGCGGGCCAGCCGGGTGATCGAGTCGAGCAGGATCACCACGTGGCCGCCCATCTCCACCAGGCGCCGCGCCTTCTCGATCACCATTTCGGCCGCGTGGACGTGGCTCTCGGGATTCTCGTCAAAGGTGGAGCTGACGACCTCGCCGCGGGTGTGCCGCCGGAAATCGGTGACCTCCTCCGGGCGCTCGTCCACCAGCAGGATGATGAGCTGGACGTCCGGGCTGTTCGTGGAGATCGCGTTGGCCATGTTGTGCAGCAGCACCGTCTTGCCGGTGCGGGGCGGCGCGACGATCAGGCCGCGCTGGCCGAATCCCACCGGCGTCAGGATGTCGACCGCGCGCATCGAGACATCCTTCTGCTCCGGCACCTCGAGGAGAATGCGTTTGAGCGGATAGTAGGGGATCAGCTCCTCGAACGGCGGCACCTTGGAGATGTCCTCCGGCTTGCCGCCCATCACCTGGTTGATCTTCACCACCGCGGGGCAGCGCTCGTTGCCCTCCGGCGCCCGCACCTGCACTTCCAGCTCGTGTCCGCGCTTGAGGCCATACCGCTTGATCAGGCTCGCCGGCAGGTAGGCGTCCTCCGGATAGAGCCGATAGTTGACCGCCTTGTGGACGACGAACCCGTGCCCGCGATCCGTCAGATCCAGCCACCCGTGATCCACGACGGGTCGGCGTGCCTCGGCGGCCGCCTTGTAGATGGCCGCGAGCAACTCCTTCCGGTTGGGGGCGCCCTCAAAAGCGGCGCCCAGCTTCCGGGCCGCCGCCGCCAGATCGGCGAGGCTCAGGGCGTAGAGTTCCTCCAGATTGACCGCCTTGCCGCCGCCCGAAGCCAGCTCGTCGGCCAAGGCATCGAGCGCCGCGGGATCGGCAAACCGGGCGGCATCGGGAAGGTCGCCGAACACGGGGGAAAAGTTGGGCGGCGGGGGCTGCGGCGGAAACTGGCTTCCACCCGGCCCACCCTGCCAGTGCTTGCCCCGCTTTCGTTTGTGACGCTTGCCCTTCTTGTAGAAATAGGGCTCGAATCCGCCGCCCTGCTGCTGGCCGCCCTCGTCGGGAGCGTTGCCGCCGGCTGCCGGCTCCGGGCTTTCACTGGCGCGCGGAGGATTTTCACGTTCAGGAGCCGTCGGTGCCGGAGCGCCACTGCCGCCAGCGGGCGGCGCGGAGTCGCCCGTATCGGAATCGTGCCCGGGCGCGCTGGGCGGCGCGGGACTGGGCTCCGCCTCCGGAGGCGGAGCCGGCATTCCTGCCTTGGTTCGGTAAAAACGCGAACGGCGCTTGGCCGGCTTTCGCTCACCGGCCCCCCCGGCCGGTTCGTTGCCTGCGGCGTGCGGCTCGTCCGGAGAAAGAGGAGCGCCGGTAGATGGATGATCGTCCATGGAGTTTTGGTTCGGACCGGCCGGCGGGTTGCTCGCCGGGGTGTGCGCGTCTTGACGACGCCGGGTCAAATGGAGTGCAGCAGATTTACGAGACGGGCCACCTCATCGCGGAGGAATGCGAGCGAACCGTCATTCAAGAGGACAAAGTCAACTAACTCGATTTTCTGCGCCAATGGCAGTTGCTGGGAAATTCGTTGCCGGGCGAGCGGCGGCGGAAGTCCGCGCTGCTCAAGCCGCACGAGTTGCAACGAGGAATGAGACGTGACGCAGATCGTTAAATCAAACCAATTTTGGAGGCTTTTTTCAAACAGCAGCGGCACCTCGACCACCCATGCCGCGGATGGATCCTCCGAAAATGCTCTCCGCCAACAGGCCAGCACGCGGGGATGCAGCAATTCCTCCAGCCACAACCGCTCCGCCTCGACGGCGAAAACCCGCTTCGCGAGCAAACGGCGGTCGACGGCGCCGCCTTCCGCAAGCACTTCGCAGCCAAAGTGCTCCCGAATCGCCAGGACGATCTCCGGTGCCCGCAGGAGGGTGTCGCGCACAATCGCGTCGGAATCCAGTGTCCGGTATCCGTGGTCGGCCAGCATTCCCGCCACCGTGCTCTTCCCGCAACCCATTCCGCCGGTAAGGCCCAAGATCATCCGCAGGATATAATGCTTTCGGGCGTTGCGATGGAAAGACCGGAGATTCAGCTTGCAGGTGCCCTTGCACAAAACTTAGCTCACGCATTGCCGATGATTGGCGATAGCGGCGCCTTTGCGCCGCGGTGCAATGTTTCCTCAAGTCGACACAAAGAATTCCGCCGCCGTAGCCGCTGTCACCCGGGCGACATTTCTGCATCATCATCCTGGGGCCGATACGGCCGTGGTCGACCGGCTTTTCCGCGATGTCGATGACATGTTCGCCGGCCGGTACCTCGACTATCTTCCGCTCGAGATGCGGTATCACGATCCCGAGCACACGTTTCAGGCGGTGCTTTGCCTCGTGCAACTGCTGGAGGGGCGCTACCGGTCGCGCGCGGACCCGCCGCTCACTCCCCGGCATTTCGAGATGGGAATCGCCGCGGCGCTGCTCCACGACAGCGGCTATCTCAAGTTGCGCTCGGATCGGGAGGGATCGGGCGCGAAATACACGCTGGTGCATGTGACGCGCAGCTGCGCCTTCGCCGCCAGCTATCTGCCGACGGTCGGTTTCGACTACGAGGAGGTCGAGTCCGTGGTGACGGCGATCCGCTGCACCGGCCCCCGGAGCAACATTGCCCATCTCCAATTCGCCGGCGAGATCGAGCACTTCCTCGGCTGCGCGCTGGCGACCGCCGACTATCTGGGCCAGATGGCCGCGCCCGACTATGTCGACGAGCTGGCCTTTCTCTATGCGGAGTTCGAGGAGTCCGACGACTTTTTCAAGACTCCGCGCGACCGCCGGCTCTATCGGAGCGTGAGGGACCTGGTGGCGAAGACTCCGATCTTCTGGGAGAAATTTGTCCTGCCCAAGATCCAGAACGAATATCTGGGAGTGCACCGGTTCCTCACCGACCCGTTCCCCGGGGGACCGAATCCGTATCTCGCCTCCATCGAGCAGAACATGACGCGAGCCATCACCCTCGCCTACGCGCCCGAGATCTCCCTCGACCCCTTTCCCAAACCGGTCAGTGGCGGCTCCCGATTCCCGGGCTTGCCTGAAAGCTGAAGAGGTATTTTTCTGTTTCCGGAATTGATCCGGAAATGCTGGCCACCGTCCACTCGGCCGCCCTGCAGGGCATCGATGCCGAAGCCGTCCTCGTCGAGGTTAATGCCGGCGAGGCCGGCCCGCCCGATTTGATCCTCGTCGGGCTGCCGGACGCCGCCGTCAAGGAGTCGCAGGACCGCGTCGGTTCGGCGCTCGCCAACAGCGGCTTTCACATGCCGCGGCTGCGGACCACGATCAACCTCGCTCCCGGCGATATCCGCAAGGAGGGCCCCTGTTACGATTTGCCGATCGCGCTCGGAATCCTGCGGGCCACGGACCAGCTCGTCGCCGGCGGGATCGACGACTACCTCATCGCCGGCGAATTGAGCCTGTCGGGCGCCACGCGGCCGGTGCGCGGCGCGCTCGCCATCGCCCTGCTGGCCCGGCGCCTGCATAAGCGTGGAGTCCTGCTGCCGCCGCACTCGGCGGCGGAGGCGGCGTTGGTCGAAGGCGTCGCGGTCTATCCGGTCGCGTC
>JBJKRV010000088.1:0-2709 GCA_046704465.1 Opitutaceae bacterium
CGCTCCAGTCGTGGGCCGCGCAGATGAAGCTGTCGCGGCAGGCGTGCATGAATTCCTTCTCGAGCGCGTACCGCATCGTGTTGCTCTCGCGGGAACAGGCGCCGCCGAGGGTGTCGTGCCGCCCGCACGTGTCGGCGACGATGGTGAGGAGCGCGTCGCCCCGGGTGGACATGAGGCGCGTGCCGGTGGTCAGATACAGCGCCGCCTGGTGGCGGATCGTGTCGGAGGCGCTGTAGCGGTTGGCCGGATCGCGGGCGTCGTAGAACAGGGTGTCGGCCGCCTGATTGCCCTCGAGATCGACGAGACGAAAAACCTGTCCGCGCCTGATTTCGTGGGTCCAGTGATCGCCGGCCGGTATGACCTGGCGATAGACGGCGGCGGCGGGATCGAGGGTGCTTTCGGTGAGGGTCATGGGAGGACGGTGATTGGTGACTGATGGTTGGGCGTCACATTCGCGGTGCTCGGTCACTGGTCATTTGTCATTGGTTTGTCGCCGGACGAATGCACCAATGACCAAGGACAACGGACTCATGACTGGCGCCTCCGGTCTCATGCCCGCAGCGCATAATAATTCTCCGTGTTGGTGAAGGCCCGGGCGTTCTCGGGCCGCGAGGTGCGGCAGGGGTCATCGGCATCGGGCGGCGGGGTCCTGACCACCTCCAACCGCACCGACCGCGGATGGTAGGCCGGATCCGGATCGAGCGGATGCTGGCAGGTGTTGAGCACCGCCAGCGTGTTCATCTCGAACCGCAGATCGATGCTGCCGCCGGCGGGCGAGTGTCCGGACACGAACGTCAGGCGTCCGGCTGCATCGGCCACGACCTTGCTGAACAGGTTGAGGTTGGGCACGAGGTCGCGTTCGCCCAGCCCCCACTTGGCCAGTTCGATCAGGAAACATTCACGCGCATTCCGGTGGAACTCGTTCCGCGCGGTCTGGTAAGATTTGTCCCCGTATTTCGCCGCCACCAGTTTGGCGTCGGAACACCCGCAGACGGTGTCATGCCAGCCCACCGTGTCGGCGGTGATCGAGGCGAACACGCGGCCCATGTCGGAATGCACGCAGTAGGGCCGGGTGAGAAAGAAGATGTGCTGCCCCTTGAGCGTGTCCGGCATGTTGTAGCGCTCGACCGGCACCTCGGCGTTGTAGAGCAGCAGACCCACGTTGGCGCCGCCCTCCAGGTCCGTCAGGCGGAGGGTCTTGCCGCGGCTGATCACGCCGGACCACATGCCGGCATGAGTGAGCGTCTTTGAAAAAACGGGGGAGGCGGACATGGCGATGCCTGGTTGGGTCGGACGTGCGTGTTACCTTTCTGAGCAAACGTGTTACCTCCGGACCGAAAGCCGGAATCGTGCCTAAACGGACCGCGGGCTCCCATTTTCAGAGCAACGGGGGAATTCCCACGGCCGTCAGCTGCAGCTTCCGGTGCATCACGCCCTTGCAGGTGGCCAGTTCGTCGGCGAGCTGATGCAGCTGCCCCGGCGGCCCCTGCACCAGCAGGACTTCCAGATAGTGGTGGTGCTCCAGGTGCACGTGCATGCTTGAGACAATCAACAGGTAATAGCGGTGCTGGATTTCCGAGAGCGCCGCCTGCAAACCCCGCTTCCGGTAGTCATAGATCAGACTGATCGTGCCGGCCGTGCTGCCCGTGCCGGTCTCCACCTCCACCTCCGACAAATGCGACCGGACCATCTCGCCGATGGCTTGGGAGCGGTTCTTGAAGCCGCGCCGGGCCACCATCTGGTCCAGGTGTCCGGCGAGTCCCGCCGGGAGGGAGATGCTGAAGCGGGTGACCGTTTCCTTGCCGGCCCCGCGGGGTAGTTTGGTGGGCACGATGGCCCGGGGTCTCGGCGCGTCCGCCGCCGGAGCGCCGGTTTCAGTAGCGTCTCGCATAATTCTCGATCTCCCAGGGGCTGACCTGCTGGTGATAGGCCTGCCACTCCTCGGATTTGTAGGTAATGAACTCGTTCCGCAGCTCGGCGCCGAGGACCTGTTCGACAAAGGGGTCCGCCGCAAACGCCTCCACCGCCTCCTCCAGGTTCCGCGGCAGATACTGGATGCCGCGGGCGGCCAGACCGGCCTCGTCCAACTCGTACAGGTTGTCGTTTTGCGGCGCGCCAGGATCGAGGCGCTCCCGCACACCTTCCAGGCCGGCCGCGAGCGCGAGCGTCGCCGCCAAATAGGGGTTGCACGAGGAGTCGGCGTTGCGGCTTTCACACCGCCCGCCCCCCATGGGCACGCGAATCGAGTTCGTGCGGTTGTTCGTGCCGAACGAATTGAAGACCGGCGCCCAGGAGTAATAGCTCATCAGGCCGCGTCGAACCAGGCGCTTGTAGCTGTTCACGGTCGGGGCGAAGGCCGCGCAGATCGCCCGGCCGTGACGGAGAATGCCGGCGATGAACGCGTAACCCAGGGGCGTGAGCCCCAAGCCGCGCGGATCCTCGGCCGGCGGACAGGCGAAGGCGTTGGCCCCGGTCTTCAGATCGTACAGCGACATGTTGAAGTGCGCCCCATTGCCGGTCTTGTCGGGAAACGGCTTCGGCATGAAGGTGGCCAGCAAGCCTTCCTCCGCCGCATAATGCTCGGCCATCATCCGGAAGAAGATGTAGCGGTCGCACATCGTGAGGGCGTCCGCGTACTTGAAGTCGAACTCGAACTGCGAGTTCGCATCCTCGTGGTCGAAGGAATAGAGGTCCCAGCCGAGCGCGGTG
>JBJKRV010000089.1:0-3321 GCA_046704465.1 Opitutaceae bacterium
GCTCCATACTCCACCCGCGGCGCGGCGCGCGGATCGATGGCGATGGGCACCGGCGCCGCGAGCTGCCCGCCACACAGGGCCAGGCCAAGCAGGACCGCCAGGAACTTCGGTGTCCAGCGCGCGGCAACCCGCCGCTCAGTGCGCCCCGGGTGCGGCCGGCGAGAAATGAAAGTGAATCGTCCCATGATAAACTCCGTCGACGTGCTGCACCTGCGACTCCGGTCCCAGATCGTCGCTGGGGTAGACTTTGCTGCGCATCGCCGGGATCACGTCGAGCACCGCCAGGCCCGTTGGCGGAAACACCGCCAGCGGATCGACGCGCGCCGGCGTCGGCTCGTACACGCCCAGAAACCGGCCGGCGTGGTCGTTGCCGAGGGTGATCTGTCCCTGCGAGGTGCCGAACTCCGCCCAGCGCCAGTCGCGAAAATAGCCGTTGAACTCCGGATAATCGTAGGTCTCGCCGCGGAGGTTGACGTGATAGAAGTTCTGCCAGACATCGAGCGTGGTGCCCTTCATCCGGTTCTGGTACACGCGGTACGGTCCCATCCCCAGCCAGCGGATCGACTTCATGTCGCTCCGCGGGTAGTCGAACGCGATTCCCATCAAGTCCACCGCGCCGTGGTAGGCGTACGTGTAGTCCAGGCGGGCGTCGCCGTCGGGGGAGATCCGCCAAAGCGCCCGTCGGAGCGGACCGGAGTAGTCGGCCTCCACCACCACGTCGGCGCCGTCGGAGTGGAACGTCAGGTGGGTGAGCGTGCTCTTGCCGGCCACGTCCAGATACTGCCGGTCCACGCCCTTGGCCACATGGGCCCGGACGGTGCCGTCGGGATTGCGATCGGCGCGCCGCGCGGCGACGAAACGCGGCCCGTGGTCGAGGGAGATCGGCCGGCCGTCGAGCAGCACCTCGGCCAGCTCGCCCGTCGCCTTGTCAAAGCGGTAATCGACCCGGCCGGCCAGGACCCCGATCTGGATGCCGTCGTCGCGGCCTTCCGCCGCCGGGAGCTTCGCGGCCGGAGCCGCCGCGTGCCGGAGCTGCGCATTGGTCCGCCAGGTCCACGACCAGGTCCAGAGCGAACGTCCCTCCGGATCACGGGCCGTGACGTAGAGCACGTCCGCGTCGCGCCAGTTGGCCGGCAGCGGCAGCGTGAGTTCGCCGGTGCCATGTGGTGCGACGTCCGGGCCGCGCACCTCGCCGCCCGCGATCACCGTGTGTCCCGCGCGCCCAACGTCCGGCGCAGGGAAACGCGCCAGCGCCCAATCGAACCGGCACTGATCGAGATTCAGGAAATCGTAGTCGTTGGCGACGGTCAGCCGGCCGGCAAAACCGGCCGGCAGGGCCTCGTAAAACGCGGGGCGTGCCGGAGCGACGCCCGCCGGCGTGCCTTGGCCGCCGGCCGGCGGCGCCGCGTGCACCTGCACCGGCGACCAGATCTGGCGCACCGTGTAGAAGCTTCCCTCCTTTTCCCGGTATGGGCCAACGATGCCGTCGGGAGCAAAATCGCCGGCATTGTCGATGCGGTCGTTCTCGTCGGTCCGCACCACCCCCTCGTCGAGGAAGGCCCACATCAGGCCCCCGGCGCACCGCGGGCTCCGGCTCATGACCTTCCAGTAGTCGTCCAGCCCCGCGCCCAGGCCGCCGTCGTACAGGCCGTGCAAAAACTCGGTCGGCATGAAGATGTTCGGACCGGCGCAGCGCGCCACGGTCTCCGCGTAGGACCGGTAGTGCATCGTGTCGACGCCGCTGAAGATCCCGATCGGATGCAGCACCGGCCGGTGCTGGATGTCCCAGCGGTCGAACTGGTCGTCGTTCTGGGCGTTCCACCCGGTCTCGTTGCCGTTGTCCCAGAACAGCACGCTCGGATGGTTCACGTCGCGCCGGACCATCTCGCCGATGAGCTTGCGGCCGGTCGGGGTGTCGTAGCAGCCGTGCCAGCCCGCGAGCTCGTCGAGCACGTACAGGCCGAGCCGGTCGCAGTCCTTGAGAAAGTCCGCGTCCGGGGGGTAGTGCGACATCCGCACCGCGTTCATGTTCATCTCCTTGATCAGGCGCACGTCCTCCCGGTTGATCGCCGGGCTGAGGGTGCGGCCGGAGTCCGGCCAGAAGCTGTGCCGGTCGATGCCCTTCAGCACGATCTTGTGGCCGTTGAGGAAGAGTCCCACGCCCGGACGCACCTCGAAGGTGCGGAAGCCAAACTGGACCGTGACGGTGTGCTGGGGCACCAGTTGAGCCGGGCGCGCCCGCTCACCGAGCGGGCCTACAGCTTGAGGTGATTCCGAACGGGACCTGTCTGGGCCTGCACCCGCCCGGAGGTCGGGTGCCACCTCGCTCAAGGTGAAGCGGACCTGGTACAACTTGGGCGTCTCCGCCGTCCACAGGCGGATGCCCGACAATTTGCTGTTCAACGTCACCTCGCCGGCGCCGACGGGGACATCGGCGGCGAAGGGCTTCCCGACCGGGACGCCGTCGAGCTGCTCGACCTGGCCGACGACGCGGGCCGGGCCGGGGCGTTGGCCCGCGAGATAAATGTCCGCCGTGAAATCGCCGTCGGCACGCGCGTCGATCGCCGTGCGGGCGATGTACTGGGGCGGGAATGCCTCCAGGTACACCGGCCGGAAGATGCCGCCGAAGTTCCAGTAGTCTCCCCGCCGCTCGGCGGCGTTGACCGAGGGGTTGGCGGACTCCTTGCTCACCGTCACCTGCAAGACGTTCGGGCCGTCGTAATTGAGCAGGCGGGTGATGTCATAGCTGAACTGGTAGAACGCGCCCTGGTGAACCGGCCCGGCCACGTGCCCGTTCACCCAGGCCTCGGTGTCGGTCATTGACCCTTCGAAAACGAGTCGCACCGTCCGCCCCGCCCAAGCCGCCGGCACCGTGAATTGCAGGCGGTATTTGCCCTGCTCGTCCGCAATGGGAACGCCCGACTTCCGGTTCCGCGCCACCAGTCCGTACTGGTACGTGCCGAAACCCTGGAGTTCCCAGCACGAGGGCACGGGGATCGTGGTCCAGAACCCGCTGCGGCGGCCGCCCGTGCAATCGAAATCCCACGGCACCGCGTCGTCCCGGCCGTGGCCGGAGAGGTATTGGATCTGCGTCGTGATCGATGGGGTCGGCGGCACCGCCAGACCCGTCCGCGCGCACGTCAACATCATCGCCGCGACCAGACCGACGAGTCCGGCGCCGCGGCGCGCCCGACCCGCGCGATGCCTGCCCGCCCGTTGGCGTCCAATCCCGGTCACTCGTGCAGCTGATTGTTGGGTCATCGTCATGGGGTTTACCACTGCGACTTGAATTGATAGGCCCCCGACTCGATGGCGTAGACC
>JBJKRV010000090.1:0-2925 GCA_046704465.1 Opitutaceae bacterium
TACACCCTGCTGGCGCGCGACCACCAGGCCGACCGGGAGAAACTCGGCCTCGCGCCCGGCGGACCGGGGACCGCGGATCTCGCAGCGCCCGGGCCGTGACGGGAGGGGCGCGGCCGCCCGGTGCATCGCTTCGAAGGGCACGACCGTAGGAAGCGCGCTGGCACGCGACCGGGATAACCCGACCGGGCGCAGATCGGTCGCAAGCGACCTTCCTACAGAGAAGGCACCCTGGTGGCTGCGGGAGAGGCGCGCTTCGGCCTTCGCCCTGCGACCCGTGGCCGGCCGGGCCGCGGCTGAGCAGGCGGACCGTCCCGCCGCTTGAGGGTCTTCAGCGGGACGGTAGTGTTTCAGTTTGGTGGAACCAGCGCTCCGCGCCGGTTCAAGCCCGCTCGGAGCAAGATCGGGCTCCACCCAAGCCCACTGATGGAAACTGACACACTACCAGCGGGACTATCGGTTGGCGTTATCCGAAGTTTGTGGGTAACATAAATCCCGAGGCAATGGCTCCTTTTCGCCCCGCCCCATATCCCGAGCCCAAGGCATTCTCCTCGCATCATCGGCGCCGGTGTCCGGCGGGCCCGGTGGTGTGACCGGATCCCGGGGCCGCGGTCGGGCGAAGGAACGCCAGCGCTTCACTGGATGCAACGATGAGCCGCCACCTCTCCGGTCTCCCTGATTTCGGCAAGCCGCCCGCGCGGCACCGTCGAGCCGCGGCCTGGCTGTCGGTTGCAGCCCTGATGGCGGTTGCCGGCCTGGTCTCGCGCGGAACCGACGTGAAGCTGAGGACGGTGGGGGGCGTGACCAAGCTGCCTCCTTTCTTGGTGGAAACCTACAGGGGACCCACCTGGCGGTATGCAAGGCTGCCCGGCGCCGAGGTGCTGGCGCGATGCGACGACGAAACGACCACCCGGCTGGCGCTGGCGTTCTACCGGGCCGAGGGCCTGTTGGATGCGATCCTGCCCGACCGTTTTCAACGCCGCCTGGATGTGCCGGGGACTTACATTTTCTACGACGAGGCCCTCTGGCCGGCCACGAAGAAGGCGATGAGCGCCGAGATCAGGCTGGCGAATCCCGCCCTGCGCATCGTGGAAAACGAGCCGGCCGCTCCCGAGGCCGATTCCAGGGACGCGTCGCCGTTCATCCCGCCGCCGGCGATCCAATTTCCCCGCCGCGAGCCGGCGGCGTCGCCCGGCGCCGGGATCTTCACGAATCTGCAGCTGACGGATCCCGACTCGGTCATGACCTTTGCCATGGTGTCCCGGAGTTATGTGGATCCGCGCCGCACCTACCTCCGGCCGGCCTACGTGGCGGAGTTGCTGAAGGGCAGGGTCCCGAGCCTGCCCGACTGGTTCCAGACCGGCTTCCTCGGCCTCTATCAACAGATCAATTATGGCGACGAGCGAGTGACGCTGCCCGTGCCCGCTTTTGCCGGGCTGGCCGCGACCCCTTCGGTCGGGCCCGACGTTGCCGCCGCGAACGGACTCCTGCCGCTCGCCCGCTTGTTTCGCGGGACGTCGGGAATGTCGCCGGACGACCTGGCGAAATGGGTGCCGGAGACGGCGCTGTTCGTCGCCTGGGGCATCGATCCGGCGGGAGGCCGGGCGGCGGCGTTCTGGCGCTTCGTGGACGGTTCCGCCCGGGGGCTGCCGATCGAGCGGGAATTCCGGGCATGCTTCGGGTTCGGTTTGGCCGAAGCCGTGCGGCAACTGGCGGCCTACGGCGGGGAGTCCCACGTGCTGCGCTGGCGCCTCGCCCGGCGGTTCAGGCAGCTGCCAGATTTCTCGCTGCGGGACGCCACCTGGGAGGACGTGGCGCGGATCGAAGGGGAATGGGAGCGCCTGGAGGCGCGCTACGTGAAGAGCGTCCTGCCCTATGTCGAATCGAGCTATTTCTTGCGGGCGCGGCGGACGCTGCAGCATGCCTACGACCGGGGCGATCGGGATCCCCGGCTGCTGGCGAGCCTGGGCCTGTTGGAGTGCGACGCCGGCGACAATCGGGCAGCCGTCCGCTATCTCGCTCCGGCGGCGCAGCGCGGCGTCATCGGGCCCCAAGTTTATTTCGAGCTGGCGCAGTATCGCTACGATTACGAACTGGACCGATCGAGGCGGGACGATGGAAAACTGGAACCGGCGCAGGGGCAGGAGATCCAGCAATGGCTGATCACGGCCTGCGGGCAGGCGCCGCCGCACCGGCAGATCTTTGGACTCATGGCCGAGGTGGCCGCGCACACCGCCGGCCCGACGGCGCCGGCCGTCTTCGACACCCTGGGTGAGGGAATCCGGCTGTTCCCCGACGACATGAAACTCTTTGCCCGGGTCGTGCGTTTGTGCGCGGCGGACGACCGGCGGCCCCAGGCCGAAAAGCTGATTCGGTGGAGGCGGAAACTGGCGACCGACGATGGAGTCCGGCAGGAGCTGGCCAGCCTCGACGCCGGCCTCAAGTGGCGGGACCATTGACGCCGGATGCGGGGCGTTGGCTGTCGCGAATTTGAGGACCGCGTCGGTCGGCCACCAACGCGGTCCGCTAGACTCCTGGCCGCGACTGGCTAACTTTGCGCGTCGCGATGTCCGTCCCGTCGTTCCACTCGTTCGACCAGGCGCGTGCGCAGGCGGCCCTGCGCTACGGCTGGATTTCGCCCTCGCAGCTCGAGACCGCGAAAAACACGGCAGGCAGCGACTCAGTGGTCACCGTGTTGCACCAATCCGGCGCGCTCACGGCGCGCCAGGTCGAAGCGCTGCTCGGCAGCAGCGTGCTGCTCGACGACCGCCCCACCCGGCCAGCCCGGTCAACCCCGGAAGCCGCCAGCCCGCCGGCTTACGCCATCGGGGAGACGATCGGCGGCCGCTACCGCGTCCTCGGGGTGCGCTCCGGCGGGTTTGGCTGCGTCTATTTCTGCGACGTGCTGTCCACGTTCGGCGAGCGGTA
>JBJKRV010000091.1:0-2579 GCA_046704465.1 Opitutaceae bacterium
CTCGGATCGGGATAACGGGCCAGGTCAAAGTCGTCCGATCCCCATTGGCCGGGTTTCCAGTACTGCCAGTCCTGGATGATGCCGTCGAGCGGGATGCCGAGTTGGCGGTAGCGGTCCACGACGCCGAGCAGTTGCGCCTGCGTCTCGTAGTGCTCGCGACACTGCCAGAACCCCCAGGTCCAGAGCGGGAACATGGGGACCTGGCCCGTCAGGTGGCGGTAATCGCGCACCACCGTGTCGAGGCTTGGCCCCGCCATCACGTAGTAGTCGACCCCGCTGCCGGCCTCCGAGGTCCAGGACAGGATCCGGGGGTCGGTCTTGCCCACATCGACGTCGGTGACGGCCGGATTGTCCCACAGCACGCCGTAGCCGCGGCTCGACACCAGGACCGGCACCGCGACCTTCCCATTCTCCTGCTGCAATCGGACGATCGTCCCCCGATGATTGAGATGCCCATCCGGATGCTGGCCGAGGCCGTAGATGCCTTCGTCCGGCGCCAGCTCAAAAGCCTGGCGGGATCGCCAGGTGGCAAATCCTCCCACTGTCGCCGGCGTGACCTCGGTGCCGCCGGGCGCCTCCGCCAGGATCACGCGGCCGGCCCGGTTGAGGATACGCACCCGCCCGGTGTTCCGGTCCAGCTCGGCCCGCAAGTCGGAGGTGGCGATCGTCTCGAGCCCGTCGGCCGACGTGCTCACGTCCGCCGCCACGGGTTCGGGCTTGGCGATGACCGCCAGGCTCGGACCCGGCGTGACCGCCTCCGGCCGGTGGGTCACCTGGACGATCCGGTTCGACCAGAGCTCAACCCGGGTGACCATCCCGCCGATGGTGATGGATACGGCGGTCGGCTCCGGCCTCGCGGCGGCGGCGGCTTCAGGGAGGGCGATTCCGAGCAAGGCAAGGACGGCAACGGCGGGAAGGTACTTCATCGGGGAATGATTCTCGTTTGGGGTTGATTGCGGATCTGGGGCTGGCCGGGGCAACTGCAAACTTTGATGACGCAACGCAATTTGGCCATTTTTCGCGAATCTGCATCCAAAATGTGATGAACGCCCGAGCAATCACGGCGCGTTGTCCCAACGCGCCCCACCCGACCTGCATGATTGGTAGGGCGCCTTGTCCCCAAGGCGCCGAATGGTTCGCAAACTGACAGGAATCCCGACCTGGCCCTGGTCTGCCTTCGACCGAGTCCGCCGCCCGCCGAGGCGCTGCGGCGCGTTGGACCAACGCGCGCCATCCCGGTAGGCACGATGGGTGGAACCGGCGCTCCGCGCCGGTTCGAGTCCACTGGCCCGCGGCGAGCCCCGCCGCGTCACGGTCGACGTGCCCGCCCGAAGTTGCCAATACCATTGCGGGCAGGCGATAGGAATCTCCTGTGGCCCCCTTTGCGCCACGGCGCGTTGGGACAACGCGCCCTACCGCGTATGCATGACTGGGTGGAACCGGCGCTCCGCGCCGGTTCGAGTCCACTTAGGCCGCGCCGGCTTCCTAAACGCCTCTCCCAATGGCATGGCCGATCCACCAGCAACGCCACGCCTGGCTTTAGCCTCATTGGCCTGCGTGCTTTTGCTCGTGCTTTTTCGAAAATGTCGCCAGCCTGAAAGCCGTCATGAACCTCATTCCAGTCTTCGGATTCGTCAATGCCGGTGCCGGCGGGGTCTTCTTTGCGGGATTCCTCATGCTGGCCTATTTCTGCTTCATCGTCGGCATCCTCATCTTCCTGCTCGTGCTTCTGACCCGCTTCATCCGGGCGCACGAACGGGTGGCGGACGCGCTGGAAGCGATGACGCGCCAACGGCCCGGCGGCGTTGAAACCAAACGATAAATCGAGAGGGTTCGGACCGCCGGTCCCATAGCCAAAGTGGTCCTGGTAAACGTCGCGCAGCGCGGCGTCCAACGACATCCGCCTGAAGCTGCCGATGACCATTGCGGGCGGGCGATAGGAATCCTCTGTGGCTCCAGAAAGACTGCGGCGCGTTGGGAACAACGGGCCCTACCAGGTGCGCATGATTGGTAGGGCGCCTTGTCCCCAAGGCGCCGGGTGGTTCTCACACCCGGGCGCGTGCGGAGACCTTCCCGGACTCTCATTGAAAGCGCTCCAGTCCAGGGGAGCAGGTCAGGCCAAGGGCTTCGCTTGTCGCGGCGAACGGCTCGACCGCTACGGCCTGTTCCCCTTAGGCTAGCCCGGTGCGTCGATCGCTTTCCAGCCTGGCGGTCCCGTTGGTCATCAATGCGGGCGTGACGTCCGCCTGCCTCTTCGGTGCCGTCGGCCGGCTGGACTGGACGAACGGCTGGATCCTCGTCGGGCTCTCGCTCCTCGCCGGCGTGGCGGGCACGGCCGTCGTGTCGCGGGACCCCCAGTTGCTCGCCGAGCGCCGCAACCTCAAGGCGGGCGAGCGTTGGGACATGGTGCTCGTCCCCGTCGTGACCTTGCTGGGACCGGCCGCCACCTGGATCACCGCCGGGCTGGATGTTCGCCATCACTGGTCCCCCGCCCTGCCGCCCGCCGCCGTGGCCGCCGGCATCGCGGCCGCGGTGCTGTCCGGCGCGCTGCTCGTCTGGGCGATGCAGTCCAACCGGTT
>JBJKRV010000092.1:0-2596 GCA_046704465.1 Opitutaceae bacterium
TTCGGCCATTTCGTCGGACCACAGCCGCGACGATGCGCGCGTGCTGGCCGCCAACCTCGGCATCGCGTTCCAGACGATCCCCATCGCCGGGGCGGTCGCGGCCACCGAGGCGGCGCTGGCGCCCGCCTTCGCCGGCCGGCCGCGCGACGTGACCGAGGAGAACATCCAGGCCCGGGTGCGCGGCAACCTCATGATGGCGCTGTCGAACAAGTCCGGAGCCCTGTTGCTGACGACCGGGAACAAGAGCGAGATGGCCGTGGGCTATTGCACGCTCTACGGCGACATGGCGGGCGGCTTGGCGGTCATCTCGGACGTGTTCAAGACCCAGGTCTACGCCCTGGCCCGCTGGATCAACGACCAGGCCCGCCGCGCGGGCCGCACTCCGCCGATCCCCCAACGCACGCTGGACAAGGCGCCGTCGGCCGAGCTTCGGCCGGACCAGACGGACCAGGACAGCCTGCCGCCCTACGACGTGCTGGACGGCATCCTGCGCGGGTACAACGAGGAGGGCCGGACGCGGCGCGATCTCGTCGGCCAGGGCTACGCCGAGGCGGTGGTGAACGACGTCGTGCGCAAGGTGAATCTCAACGAGTACAAGCGCAAGCAGGCCGCGCCCGGCCTGAAGATCACGCCGCTCGCCTTCGGCGTCGGCCGCCGCATCCCCATCGTCCAGAAATATGTGAGTTGAGTTTCAACCGCTAATCTTCGCTGATTGGCGCTGATCATGAACACAAAGGACAATCCCCTGCAGCAGCCCGGCTACGACTTCATGGCCGCCGCGTTCGAAGTGTACAATGAGATGGGTCACGGCTTCACCGAGGACATCTATCAGGAGAGCCTCGAAGATGAGCTGGTCGATCGATCGATTCCGTTCCAATCGCAGCCCGAAGTCCCGGTTTATTACAAGACCCGACGATTGCGGAAGAAGCTCCGGCCCGACCTCACGGTATTCGATGACATTGTCGTCGAGCTCAAGGCCGTCGCCGCACTCGTCCCTGAGCACGAGGCGCAACTCCTGAATTACATGAAAGCCTCACGGAAGCCAGTCGGCTATCTCGTCAACTTCGGCAATGCGCAGCGGCTCGAATGGAAACGCTTTGCGTGCACGAAGAATCAGCGTCCATCAGCGCCCATTAGCGGTTCCCCATGACCGTATCCGAAGAGCTGTTCGAAAAGGCCCGCCGGCTGATCCCGGGCGGGGTGAACTCGCCGGTGCGCGCCTTCCGCTCGGTCGGCGGCACGCCCTTTTTCACCAAGGCCGCGCGGGGCGCGACCCTGGTCACCGCCGACGGCCGCGAGCTGATCGATTTCGTCTGCACCTGGGGGCCGGCCATCCACGGGCACAACCACCCCCGCATCCGGGCGGCGGTCGCCGAGGCGCTCGAGAACGGCACGAGCTTCGGGACGCCGAACCCCTACGAGGTGGAAATCGCCGAGCTGATCACGCGCTTCGTGCCGTCGATCCAGAAGGTGCGGATGTGCAACAGCGGGACCGAGGCCACCATGTCGGCGATCCGCCTGGCCCGCGGGTTCACCGGGCGCGACAAGATCGTGAAGTTCGCCGGTTGTTACCACGGCCACTCCGACTCGCTCCTGATCAAGGCGGGCTCGGGCGCCCTGACGCACGGGCATCCCGACAGCGCCGGCGTGCCCGCCGCCTTCGCCCGCGAGACGATCGTGCTCCCGTTCAACGATGCCGCCGCCTTGGAACAGGCGTTCGCCGCCAACCCCGGACAGATCGCCGGGGTCATTCTGGAGCCCTATCCGGCCAACGTCGGCCTGATCCTGCCCGCCACCGGCTTTCTCCCCTACCTCCGCCAGCTCTGCACCGCCCATGGCGCCGTGCTCATCTTCGACGAAGTCATGACCGGCTTCCGGCTCGCGAAGGGCGGCGTGCAGGAAATCGAGCATATCACCCCCGACCTGACCACGCTCGGCAAGATCATCGGCGGCGGTCTGCCGGTGGGCGCCTTTGGCGGCCGGGCCGACATCATGGACCAGCTCGCCCCGCTGGGACCGGTGTACCAGGCCGGCACGCTCAGCGGCAACCCGCTGGCCATGGCCGCCGGCATCGCCGCCCTGCGGCTTCTGGAAGAGACCAACCCCTACGCGCGTCTCGATACGCTCGGGCAACAGGTCCGGGACGCCCTGGGCGCGGCCGCCCGGCGGAAGGGCCTGCCCCTGCAGGTGCCGCAGACCGGATCCATGTTCTCGGCCTTCTTCACGGCGGCGGCGGTGCGCGACTACGAGAGCGCCCTGCGCTCCGACGCCAGGCTTTTCGCCCGCTTCTTCCATCATTGCCTTGACCGCGGCGTGTATCTGCCGCCGAGCGCGTTCGAGACGGCCTTTCTCAGCACGGCCCACGAGGGCGCGGCCGTGACCCGCGCCTGTGAGGTCATGAGCGAGGCCATCGCGGCGCTGTAGCGCCCGCTTGTCACCGGGTGAGCCGCGATTGGAGCATAATGGAGAAATCGTGCCCCCGCCGCCGGCGTCATCTGCCGGATGCAGCATCGACAGCGTCGCTCGTGGTGCGGCGGCGGAAGCGCGGTTTCGCGCTGGGCGCGGCTTGCGCCCACTTCCAAGGGAACTAAGGTTG
>JBJKRV010000093.1:0-8987 GCA_046704465.1 Opitutaceae bacterium
ATCCGGGTGCGCGCCTGGGCCAAGGGCGGCCGCCTGCACTTCTCCGTGGCGGACACGGGCCGGGGCATGACCCCCGAGCAGATGGAGCAGCTCGGGCTGTTCTCGCGGGAAAATCGAAAATGGTCCCGCGAGCAGGGGCTCGGCTTCGGAGTGCCCCTCGTGCGCACGCTCGTGCGCCATCTTGGGGGCGAGTTTCGCCTCGACAGCGAGGCGGGCAAGGGCACGACGAGCCATTTCGTCCTGCCCGTCACGGACGCAGCCTAGGCCGGCGCCCGCCGCCGCCGTTTCCTCAGGGCGTCGACTGACCCGCGTGGACGGTCAGCCAGCGATCATATTCCTCCCCGGCGCGACGTATGTGCCCCTGGGCGACGCACGCGTTCCAACTCAGAGGCGGCGCGCTCAAAGGCGGCCGCGGCCTCCGTCCGATCCATGGTCCGCGGGGACGACGGTTATTTCGCTTCGTCGATGATCCGAATCATCGTTGCCTCGACCTCCTCGGCGACATCCTTGAGGGCGGGCGCGTCCGACAACATCTCGAGCATGGCCTTGGGCCGAATCATGCCGATCCGGGTCTGGCCGCCGTCCTCATAGACGGAGATCCGGCACGGCAGGGCGATGTTCATGCCGAAATCATGGCCGAGCACCCGGTTGGCCTGCGCGGGATTGCAGACCTCCAGCACGAAGCACGCCTTGGTCTGGGGAAATCCCTTCGCGGTCAGCGTCTCCTTGAGGTCGTACACATGGAGCGTCCCGAACCCGTGGCGCTTGGCCACCGTCTGCACATCGGCCGACGCCTGCGCCGCCGTTTTGGAAGTAGTCACATCGTATCGCATGGCTGGAGGCTAACGCGGATCGCGAATCCCGCAAGGGCCGGATCGAGCGGCGGCGGTCAATGGGTGCCGGCCGGGTCCGGCGCCGCCGGCGAGCCCTGGGAGACGACCGGTCGACGGCGGCGCGATTCCAGAAAGACGGTGAGGTCGTCCATCTCCTCGGGCGTCAGGCTCGTGGCATAGGCCGGCATGTTGCCGCCGCCGTTGTTGATGCGGAGGATCAACTGGGCCGCACTCAGCCGGTCGCCGACATAGGTCAGGTCCGGCCCCCGTTCGCCGCCGTCGCCGTCGATCATGTGACACTTGATGCAGCTCTTCGTGTAGAACAGCCTCGCCCCGGCGGCGATGGGGCCGTGCGTCGTGCCGACCACCGAGGCCGCGAGCGGCGGGGCTTCGAACCGCGGCGACCAGGGGGCTCGCACCCCCTCGATCCAGAGCGCGCCGATCGAGACGACGAAAAAGATGACGATGGTCACGGCCCACGGCCGGCGGCTGGGCGCGCGTTCGCCGCGGTTGAAAACCAGCGGCAGGATCAGCAGCACGAGGGCGGCGCAGGCCGGAAAAGCGATCATGAACACCGACTCGGTGCCGTGCGGCAGGAGCGCGAGGATGGCGAAGTACCAGAGCAGGTACCAGTCGGGCGCCGGGTAGGCCTTGACGAGGCTCGGATCCGGCGGCTTGCCGAGCTTCGGCGGACCGAACACCGCCGCCAGCACGATGATCGCCACGATCGTCAGCAGCCCGAACACGACATCGCGCCAGGCGGCGTAGGGAAAGAACGGCACGCCGGACCGGTGCAGTCCCGCCTCGTATTCCTGCTTGTAGGTGGCCGGATTGACCGGCTGGCCGGCCACCGGCGGCTCCGAGATGCCGTGCCGCAGCACCAACAGCAGATGCAGCCCGATAAAGGCAAACAACAGGGCCGGCATGACGAAGACATGGATGGCGAAGAACCGGCTCAGCGTGGCGCCCCCCAACACCTTGCCCCCGATCACGAAATGGGCCAGCCAGGTTCCGATCAGCGGGGTCCGGGCCACCTGGTCGGCCGCCACGACCACCGACCAGGTCGCGGTCTGGTCCCACCGCAGGAGCTGGCCGGTGAAGCCCATCACCAGGGTGAAGCCCAGGAGCAACACGCCCGTGATCCAGTTCAATTCCCGCGGATACTTGAACGACCCGAAGAGGAACACCTGCGCCATGTGCAGCCCGACCATCAGCACCATGGCCGAGGCCCCGAAATAGTGCATGCCGCGGAGGAGGTGCCCGAGCGGCGCGTCGTTCGTGATGAACTGCAGCGTGTCGTAGGCCTGGGAGGTGGACGGAATGTACGAGAAGGCCAGCGCCACGCCCGTGACCACCTGCACCAGGAAGGCGCAGAGCGTCGCGCTGCCGAACACGTACCACCACTTGGCGTCGCGGGGCACCAGATGGTTCAGGGACGGGCCGACCAGCCCGGACAAGCCGGTGCGGTCGTCAAACCAGCGCCAAAGCGAACGGAAAGGTTGCCGGGACATCGGGGGAAGCGGGACCGGGTTCGTGCTCTCAGGCGGTGAAGGGAATCGGGCTCGTCTTGATCTGCACCTTGTCCTGCTCCACCCGGACGGGGTAGCGGGACAGCGGTCGCGGCGGAGGACCGGCCGCCACCGCGCCGTCGCGGTAGTAGACGCCGCCGTGACACGGGCACAGGAACAGCTGCGCGCCCGGCTCCCACCGGACCGGACAGCCGAGATGGGTGCAGTTGACGGAGAACGCGATGAACTCGTCCTCCGCTTCGCGGCGGAGCCACGCCGCCGACTTGGCCGCCACCCCCGCCCACGGGAGCGGCGACCCGTCGACATAACTCACGAGGTTCGTTTCGCCGATCGGAAAGTCCCCTTTCCGGCCCACCGTGCGCCACTTTCCCGGCTCCTTCTCGAACAGCGGGGCAACGAGGAAGCCGGCCGCCGGCACGGCGACCGCGGCGGCGCTGGCGGCCCCCAGCCCCATGCAGAGGCGGCACAGGAAGCGGCGGCGGGAGAGTTCCTCGGGACTCAGCCCAGTCGCCGGGTCCGGTTCGGGCGGCGGGTTTTCAGGAGTGCTCATGGATGATTTCCTTGATCCAACCAACGAGGGAGACGATGAGGACGACGAGCCCGACCAATGAGATCGTCCAAGACGTGACGATGCCCCAGAACAGGAAGGTGACGCCGAAGGCGAGCACCGCGGGCCAGCAGGTGGGCCGCGGAACCGTGTCGGGCTTGGCCTCGGTCCAGTCGGACGTATCGGGAAGGGAGGTGTTCATCGGGACGGAGAAATTCGCAGGAGTGAGGGTGGAAAGGCGCGCCTGGAGCGCTTCACGACAAGATCCTCAGGTAAACCACGGAGAAAACGGCGATCCAGACGACGTCGACGAAGTGCCAGTACAGGGAGATGGAACCGAGGGCGTTGCCCCGCAGGCGCCGGAAGCGGGGATGAAAGTCGAGGCCGAACACGGTGCCGAGCATGACGAGGCCCGCCAGCACGTGCCCGCCGTGAAAGCCGGTGAGGGTGAAGAAGCAGGTCGCGAACAGGCCGCTGGCGGGCGTGATGTGCCGGACCAGCAGACTGTAGTATTCGATCGACTGGCCCACGAGGAATCCCGCCCCGAGCACGATGGTCGCCCCCAGCCACGCGCGCGTGCCGGCCACGCTTCCGCGGTGCTCCGCCCGCTCGGCCAGCCAGATCGTCAGGCTGCTGCTCAGCAGGAGGAACGTGTAGAACCCGGTCTTGGCGACATCGAGGCTGTGCTGCGCGGTGGGCCCGCCCGGCGTGGCGTTGTGCAACGCCACGTAGGCGATGATGAGCATGCCGAAGAAGCCCACCTCGGAGATGATAAAGAAGATGACCCCCAGTCGCGCGCGGCTCATGTGGCGGCGGCCTCCTTCTGCCGGGCCTGCGCCTGCAGGATCGCGTCCGTCTCCTGCGGGTGGGCCAGGTCCCACAACGGCCGGCGCCCCCGCACCGGCGGCACCTTGACGAAGTTGTGCTCGGGCGGCGGCGAGGTGGTCGCCCACTCCAGCGTCCAGGCGTTCCAGGGATTGTCGCCCGCCGGCTCGCCCCACCGGAGGCTGACGTAGAGATTCCACGCCAGGGCCAGCACCGAGATCCCCATTACAAACGCGCCGATGGTGGAAACCAGGTTGAGCGGCCCCCAGCCGGGAAGATCCGGATAGGTGAAGACCCGCCGCGGCATGCCCATCAGGCCCAGCAGGTGCTGGACGAAAAAGGTCAGGTGAAAGCCGATGAAGGTGAGCCAGAAATGCCAGCGCCCCCAGCGCTCGGAGAGCATCCGGCCGGACATCTTGGGAAACCAGTAATAGAGGCCCGCGAACACGCCGAAGATGGTGGCGCCGAAAAGGACATAATGGAGATGCGCGACCAGATAGTAGGTGTCGGTGACCTGCCAGTCGATCGGCACCACCGCGAGGGTGATGCCGCTGAGGCCGCCGATGGTGAAGGTGACCAGAAAGGCGAGGGCAAACAGCATCGACGTCGTAAACCGGATCTGCCCGTGCCACATGGTCGCGATCCAGTTCCAGATCTTCACGCCCGTCGGCACGGCGATCAGCATGCTGGTGGCCCCGAAGAAGGCGTCGGCGACCCGGCCGAGCCCGACGGCGAACATGTGGTGCGCCCACACGCCGAAGCTCAGCGCGGCGATCGCCACGGTGGAGGCCGCCACGAACTCATAGCCGAAGATCGGCTTGCGGGAGAAGACGGGGATCACCTCCGACATCACGCCGAACGCGGGCAGCGCCAGGATGTAGACCTCGGGGTGTCCGAAGGTCCAGAAGAAGTGCTGCCAGATGATCGGCGAGCCGCCGCGCGACGCGATGAAGAACAGCCCGCTGAGCTGGCGGTCGACCAGCAGCATCGCCAGCGCGGCGTTGAGCACCGGCAGCGCCAGCAGGATGAGGATCGAGGTGTTGAACATCATCCAGACGAACAGCGGCAGGCGGCCGAAATGCAGCCCGGGGGCGCGCAGCGCGATGATGGTGACCACGAAATTGATGGCGCTCGCGACCGAGCCGATGCCGGTGATCAGCAGCCCGAGCGCCCAATAATCGGAGCCATGGCCCATCGAGAACGGCTTTTCGCTCAGGGGCGCGTAGCTGAACCAGCCGGCCGCGGGCGCCCCGCCGGCGGCGAAGCTGAAGTAGAGCAGCAGGCCGCCAAACAGCAGAAGCCAGAAGCCGAGGGCGTTGAGACGCGGAAACGCCATGTCGCGCGCGCCGATCATCAGCGGCACGACGTAGTTCGCGATGCCCGTGATCACCGGCATGCCGACGAGGAAGACCATCGTCGTGCCGTGCATCGTGAAGAACTCGTTGTAGGTCTGGGGCGACAGGATATGGAGGCCGGGCCATGCGAGCTGAAGGCGCATGCACAGGGCCTCCAGCCCGCCCAGCAGGAAGAAAAAGAGGCTGGTCCACAGGTACATGATGCCGATCCGCTTGTGGTCGACCGTGCAGACCCAGCTCAGCAGGGGACCGCCTTCGCCCGGCGCATGCGCGGGCTGGTGTTCGCTCACGGAGGAGAGCGGCGCGGTGGAAGACGACCCGTCAGGTTCGGAGTTCATTTTAAGGTCTCGAGGTAGGCACAGAGGTCCCGGACCTCCCCGGGCTTCAGGTTGAAATTCGGCATCAGGCAGCCGGGTTTGACCGCCTGCGGATTCTCCAGCCAACGCGCCAGATCGGCGGGCGTGTTGGCCAGCACGCCGGCCCCCAGGGTCCGGCGGCTGGCGAAATGGGTCAGGTCCGGCGCGACCCGGGCGCGGTCAATTCCCTCCACCGCGTGACAATTGACGCAGGTATAACGCTCGAACAGGGTCCGGCCGGCGATCGCCTCGGCGGTCACCGGCGAAGCGGCGGGCTTCGCCTCGCGCTCCAGCCAGGCCTTGTATTGGGCCTCCGGCTGCGCCACCACCCGGATCCGCATCCAGGCGTGCTCCGCGCCGCAGAATTCGGCACAGGTGCCGGCGTAGATTCCCGGTTGATTCGCCCGCAGCTCGATCTGCACCGGGTGCCCCGGAATCATGTCGATCTTCCGCCCCAGCTCCGGAACCCAGAAATCATGGATCACGTCGGCCGTTTCCAGCCGGAACCTCACGTAGCGCCCAACCGGGATGTGGATCTCGTTGGCGGTCTCAAAGCCGCCCTGGGGATAGATGGCCTCCCACCACCACTGGTGCCCCCGGACGATCACCTCGGGCGGGCCGGCGGCCGCGGGATTGGAGGCGCGCATGGCCACGAGCATCAATCCGTAGATCACGCCCACCGTGGCCAGCGGGATGGCCGTCCAGATGAGTTCCAGCCTTCGATTGCCGAAGGTCTGCACCGGCTCGGACGCGGCCCCGCCCGGCGGGGCGCGGAAATTGCGGATGCAATACAAGACCAGCCCCGTCACGACCGCGAAAATGACGGCGCATATGATCAGGACGGTGACGAAAAGGTGGTCGATCGCCAGCGCGCCGGGGCCGTGGGGATCGAAAATCGGTAGAAATGAGTTGTGGTGCAGGTGAGTCATGGCATGGGCGTCAGTCGTGCCGGCGCCGCGGAGGCCGTCCCCAAGGCCCGGTCGCCCGCGGGGCGGGCGACCGGTCAAAAGGGGCGGTAATATGAACAGCATTCAGTCGGAGCACAAATCGTCGGCCGACTTCGCCGCTGGCGGGGATCCGGCGCAGGATTGACCTGCCGGCCGGATCGCCTGTGCTGGAGCGACCTGCCGACACCGTGAACGACCGAAATCATTCGGAGGCATCGTCCTCCCGTCCTCCCGCGGCCGGACCAACCGCCCGGGAAACCGGCTGGCTGCCCGATCTTATTTACACGGACGAGAAATTTGAGGCGGGCCTCGCGTTCTTCGCCGACGCCCGCGGCAAGATCGTCCGATTCAGCCGCGAACCGGCCGATCTCGCGGCCGCCCGCCGGCTGACCGGCCAGGCCGCCCTTCCGGGGCTCGTCAACGCCCACGCGGAGTCGTGGCACCGGGTGCTGCGCGGTCGCACCGGAATTGAACCGGCAGCCCACGCCGCCGCCAGGTTGGATCCACCGGGCCTCCAGGATGCGGCGCGCCTCGCATTCACCGAAATGCTGCTCCACGGGATTACCACGGTGGCCGATTTTCATACCCTGGCGTCGCCGCCCGGTGGCGCTCCCGAATCGGAGCCGAACCCGTTGGATACCGCCCTGCTCCGCGCCGCCAAGGACACCGGCATCCGTCTCGCCCTCTTCAAGGCGTCCGCCACGTGCGCCGCTCCGGACCGGCCCGTCGACGCCGATCCCGATCGATTCCTGCGCGAACTGGAGGCCCTGCGCGCGTTGGTCGCCCGCGACTATCCCGGCGACGAGATATGGATTGGCGCGGGCCTCCTCGGACCCGGCACGATGTCCCCCGCCGGCCTCCAGGCCGTGGGTTCGTACGCCCACGCGCAGCGCCTGCGCCTTCATGCCCTGCTGCCACCACCAACGTCGCCGGCGGGCGAACCGGGATCCGGACCCGACCGCCCGCCGATCGCGCGGCTGGCCGAACTCGGGCTGGTCGACAAACGATTCACGGCGATTCCGGCGGCCGACCTGGCCGACGAAGACCTCCACCGGTTGGGCGCGACGCGGGCTTCCGTGTGCATCCGGGCCTTTGACCCGGGATCCGGCGGCAACGCGCCGGGCGCGATGGAAGCACTGCTCGAGGCCGGTGTCGGGGTGGCACTCGGAGTCGATCCCGGGTTCCACTGCGACCTGCTGGAAGCCGCGCGCCGGCTCAGGGCCGGGCAACACGACCGACCGCGAGCCCCAACCGCCGCCGAATTCGCGAAATGGTTTCATGCCGCCACCGTGGCGGGCGCCCGCAGCCTCGGCGCGCCCGGCGGAGCCCTGGAGGTCGGCCGCCCGGCCGATTTCTTCACGGTCAACCTCTACGATCCGGCGCTGGCCGGGGTCGGACCGGACACCCTGCTTGCGACCATCGCGACCTCCCTGGAGCGCCGGGCGGTCCGCGAGGTGTGGGTGGGTGCCCGGCAGGTCGTGGCCGGCGGGCGGCACGCCAGCCAGGGTGCCACGATCAACCGCTTTGTCGAATTGCAGCGGCGGCTCTGGGGCGCGACCGACGGGCCGGCCGCTGTCAGCCGCCCGGCTTGAGGTTCTGGTTCACGCGAAAGACGTTCTCCGGGTCGTACTTTCGCTTGATGCGGGTCAGTCGCGGGTAATTGCCGCGGTAGCTGGCCGCGATGCGTTCCTGGCCCTCGTCCATGAGGAAGTTCACGTAGGCACCGCCTGATGAGTGCGGATGCAACTCGGACCAATAGGCGCGCACCCAGTCGCGGTAGCCATCCATCACCGCGGCGTCGGGACTGACCGCTGCCAGAATGTGCACGAACTTGGCATCCCGGTAGGAAAACGCCGTCCGGCTCCTGGCAACGTCATGCACCGCTCCGTCCAGCGGATAGATGTGCACGGCCGAATGGATGGTGGGAACGCCGGGCCCGAATTTGAGATGCCCCGCGATCAGCTCATCGGTCAGGTCGCCGACAAAATCGGCCTTCCAGTAATGATGGAGCCCGTGGGGCAGCAACCCATCGAACAGGCTGTTGACCACAGGGAGCGGCATCGGGCCCACGTGCGCAAACGCCGGCGGGCCGAAATCCAGCAGGGGTTTGACGAGCGCGGGACCCCTGGCCGGGTCCCCGCTGTACACGCACATCACTCCGCACAGGGTCTTGTTGTGCAAAGGAGCGGGAAAGGGCGGGCCCGGCGGGACGACCAGAAAGGCGAAGAATGTGCTCATCTCGCGCGGCGCCGTCTTCATGTAATCGCGGTACAGGCGCAGGGCGTCCGCGGCCCGTTCGAGGGGATAGAAGATCGGCCCGCCGAAAATCGTGGCGACCGGACGCAGCTTGAACTCGAACATGGTCACGACGCCAAAGTTTCCGCCGCCACCGCGGATCGCCCAAAAGAGGTCCGGGTTCTCCCGCGCGCTCGCCCGCCGCAACTGACCGTCGGCCGTCACCACGTCCGCGGCGAGGAGATTGTCGCACGACAGGCCGTATTTGCGGCTCAGATAACCGAAGCCGCCGCCCAGGGTCAGCCCCCCCACGCCGGTCGTTGAAATGATGCCGCCCGGCACCGCCAGGCCGAATGGATG
>JBJKRV010000094.1:0-3775 GCA_046704465.1 Opitutaceae bacterium
GCGGCAGCGGCCTGGGCCTGGCGATCTCGCGCAGCATCATCGGCCTGCACCACGGGGCGATCCGCGCCGAGGCGGCGTCCGGCGAGTCCGGCCTGCGCGTCGTCTTCGAGCTGCCGATCGCGCGCAAACCGGCCTCGCCGCCCGAGGGCGAGACGCGTCCCGCGGCGGGGCCCGCGCCGCACGCCGAGTTGCACACCGATTGAGGGTCGGCGACGCGCCGGCGGCGGGCAGCCGCCAACCCTCACCACAGGCCGATGATGCGCCACCAGATGAGGCCGACCCCGAGCCAGATGGCGAGGTTGATCACCGAAACGATGAATCCGAGCGTCCACCACGTGGCTTGGGACACGTAGCCGAGGCCGAAATAGACGGGCGCCGAACCCGTGCCGTAGTGGGTGAGGCCGGCGTCGAGGTTGGAGAAGAACGCGAGCGGCCAGGCCGCCAGCGGGGCGGGCACGCCGGCGGTGAGGGCCGCGCTGAGGAATGCCGGGTAGAGGGCCGAGGCGTGGGCGGTCATGCTGGCGAAGCCGTAGTGGGCGTAGACGTAGGCGATCGCCAGCACGGCGAGAAAGACCGGCCAGGGCCAGCCGTACAGGTGGGCGAACACCGAGCTGGAGATGATCCGGATCACCCCCTCGTCGCTCAGTTGCTCGGCCATCATCAGCAGGGGGGCAAACCAGATCAGGGCGTCCCACGCCTTGGTGTCGCCGATGAGGTCGTCCCACGAAAGCACGCCCGTGAGCAGGAAGGCGCACACCCCGGCGAGGGCGACCATGGCGATGTTGAGGTGCGTCCAGGGCGCGCTGATCCAGCCGCCGATCACGGCAATCAGGATCACCATGAGGAGCACTTCCGGCCGGCGCATGGGGCCCATCCGCGCGAGCCGCTCGCGGGCGTGCGCGGGCGCGCGCTCGGTGATCACGAGGTCGGGCGGATTGAGCTGGTGGAGCAGCCAGGGGATGAGGGCAAAGGAGCACAGGCCGGGGACCGAGGCGGCGAGGGCCCAGCGGCCCCAGCTCAGGTCGACGTGCGCGATGTTGCGGGCGAAGTCGGCGATGAGGGGATTGGCCGCCATGCCGGTGAGAAACATGGCCGACGCCACGTAGGTGCAATGGAAGCCCACGAGCGTCAGGTACGACCCGATGCGGTTGGCCGAGGGGCCGGGCGAGGAGTCCAGGGCCTCGGCGAGGCTGCGGATGATCGGGGCGATGATGCCGCCCCCGCGCGCCGTATCCGACGGCACGAGCGGAGAGAGCACCAGGTCGGAGACGGCGACGGAATAGCCCAGGGCGAGCGAGGTGTGTCCGAATTTGCTGATCGTGAGGTACGCGATGCGCGTGCCCAGGCCGGTGACCGTCACCGCGCGGGCGAAGAGGAACGCCGAGAACACGAGCCAGACGGTGGTGTTGCTGAATCCCGAAAGCACGGTGGCGGTCGGGAGCGTGCCGGTGAGTGCCAGCAGGGTCATGCCGGCCACGACGCTGATGCCCATCGACACCGGCCGGGCCACGAGGGCGATGATCGTCGCCACGAAGACGGCCAGGAGGTGACGTTGCGACGCGGTGAACGGGCCCAGCGGGACGAAGTAAATCACCAGGCCCGGGATCAGCACGAAGAACCAGCGGCGCAGGGTGGGCACGGATCGGGGACTCATCGCGTGGCGGCGGCCTGCCGATCGGCCGGCCGGGGGCCGGAAAGAGCAAACGCAGCCGCCCGCGAGGAGGCAAGGGGGAATGGGAAGAATGTAGGATGTCGATTGCCGACCGCCGGGTGGCAACAGCCGGTGATCAGCGGTCAGCCGCTGGAGGACGCATGGTCGTAGGAAGCTCGCTTGCGAGCGATTGACGGATTTCGGTCCGGATAAATCAGTCGCGAAGGACCCGGCCTTGCCCGCGGGTCCGGCGGAGTCCGCGACCGGCTGCGCCGATGGCGGTCGGCGATCAATGCATCGGCTCGACCGCGTAGCGCAGCATCGCGCCGACCTCGGGTTTGCTGTACCCGGGCGAAACGCCGACAAACAGCGCGTCCAGGCGCGGCACGAACGTCTCCGATTTCGCGCCCAGGGCGGACGGCACGCGCGCGATCTCCCGGTAGTGATCCGGATCGATCTCCTGATACACCCCGATCTCGCCCACCGCGCCCGGCACGTAGATCCGCCCGCGGGCGGCATCGAAATCAGTGCCGTCCACGATGGCGGGCACGTCGATCGCGGCGACGGTGCTGCCAGTGTCGGTGTTGAGGACGATCAGCTTGCTGGGGTTACGCGTCACGACGAAGAGGCGATGATGGCGCTCGTCGAGCGCCATCGTGAGGTTGGTGCGCGCCCCCACGACCGGCCAGCGGGCGATCACCTTGAAGGTCTGCTTGCTGATGACGTCGACGGCGTCGCGGTCGGCGATGTTGATGAACATCCGGTCGCCGTGCTGCTCGGCGCGCACCGCCTCGACGTGGGCCGAATCGAACTCGAGCGTGCGCAGAAGCCGGCCGGTCCAGGGGTCGATTTCGTTCAGCCAGCAGTGCTTGAGGTCGACGTCCGAGCCGCCGGTGACGATGTAGAAGTGCCGGGTGGAGGGATCGTAGTAGCCGGTGTCCGCCCCGGGCTCGAGCTTGATGTAGCCCAAGACGTGGTAGGTGCGGTCGTCGATCACGCGCGAGCCGCGCTTGCCGCTGTCGGTGACGATCAACCGGTGAGTGCCGGGCACCAGGAAGAACGCGTGCGGGGTGTTGAAGGTCTTGAGACTGGCGAGATGCCGGCCGGTCTTGAGATCGAACACCTCGACCGTGCCGTGATCCTCGGCCGCCATGAACAGCTTGTTCGCGGGGAGGTCGGCAAAGAGGTGATCGACGTCGCCGTTGTAGCCCGGGATGTCGGTCCGCCCCCGGAGGACGAGCGGCTCGTTGGTCGGGACGGAAAACACCGGGATGGCGCCAAGCAGGACAAGACCGGCAAGCAGGCTCGACCGTAGGATCTTCATGGTGTCATGGACGTTGATCGGCTCCAGATTCCGGAGGCACTGTCAGCGTAGGTTTGGGCGGCGAATTGATATCGGGGTGGCAAACGCGTCTGGTCCCGCGGAGGCGGGCGGGCGGCCCGCTTTAGTAGGTGGGAGCAAACAGCGCGTCCAGATTTGGGATCTTCTGGGCGAGCTCGTCCCGGATCGCGAGGGCGCGGGCCAGCAACTCAACGAGGTCTGCGCCCTGATGGTACTTGAAGACCAACCCGGTGGCGCCGATATAATGCCCGGAAGCGTCCAGGAGGGGCACCTGCACCTCGAACTTGTGCGGGTCGGTCTGGTTCGGGGCCATCACGATCTTGTGCTCATTGGCCACGGCGATGTCGTCGGAATCGTCCTTCTTGCCGACCCGATCGAGGTTGGTGGCGAACATGACCTCCTCCTTCGAACCGGGTGGCACCGCGTGCAGACCGACGACGACGAGTTCGGGATGTGTGGCCATGAGCTCGTTGACGAGCTGCTGCGCGTAGATGTGGTTGTCGGCCGCCTTGCCCCAATGGTCGTCCGCGCGGGCGCGGAGGGCGGGGCCGACAAGAAGGAGGGCGGGGAGCAGGAGGGAGAGGCGTTTCATGGGATGGGGTTGGAGGTCGGAGGGCGAACACGGTCAGCTTCGCACGGCCGCCTGAAGGGCGGCTGAAGGCAACCTGAAATTGGATTCAGCCGCCCCCGGAGGAACTGCCTTGGCCTCAGAGCGCGGCACCGCCGACGGCGGGCCGCGTCATGTCATCAGGCAAGGAATGGGGAACCGCGTGCGCCGCCGG
>JBJKRV010000095.1:0-5885 GCA_046704465.1 Opitutaceae bacterium
CTGGCCGTCGCGCGTCACGACCGACATCTCCGGCTTGAGGATGGGCCGGGGCGTCCAGGCCTGCCAGTCCAGCGGGGCCCCGTCCGGACCCAACTGCAGCTGCGGGTTGGGCACGAGATTCGTGGCGGCCCGGGCCGGGACAACCGCCAGGACCAGGAGCGCCAGCCACCACCAGCCGCTCGCGCGCCGGATGGAGCCGAGGGCCTTAACGGCTTGGGGCCGGAAGGAGCGGGCCGAATTCATGGTGTGGCAGTGACCCGGGCAGGGAGAAAGGCAGTGAAAGCGCGCTGAATGGAAACGTGAAATGTGTCGCCAACAATTTCGCACAAAGGGGCGAAGTTGCGAATGGAGAATCACCGTGCCGGCCGGAGAGGGTGTTTCAAGGCCCAAACCGCCGGGTCACATTTTGTGGATCCGGCATCAATTTTTTGCAGTCGCGCCCGGAGCGGAGTCGGCAGACTACGATCCAAGGGGGAATTATGGAGGAATCCAGGTGACAGACTCCGGCTCGACGACGAGGGTGACGAAATGACGACGACGGGTTCGGCCCATGCCAACACACCCGGCCCGGGCGCGGGTTGGCGGAGAGGGCATCTTCGCGAAGCTACCCGGTCATGAGCGGCCTGACCAACAAGCGGGCGCTGGTGACGGCCGGGGCGCAGGGAATCGGGGCGGCGATCAGCCAGCTCCTGCTCCGGAGCGGCTGCGACGTGTTCTGCTCCTATCGGTCCAGCGCGGACGGGGCGGCGGCGCTGGAACGGGAGGCGGCTGCGGGTGGCCGACGCTGCGGCACCCTGGCGGCGGATCTGACCCGCACGGACGAGTGCGGCCGGCTGGTGGGTGCCGCCGTCAATTTTTTGGGCGGATTGGACATTCTGGTGAACAATGCGGGCTCGCTGGTGGCGCGGCGGACGCTGGCGGAGACCGATCCCGCGTTTTGGAGCGAGGTGATGGCGATCAACCTCGACAGCTTGCGCGACGTGACGCGCGCGGCGACACCCCACCTGACCGCCGCGGCGCGGCTGGCGGGCGGGGCCAGCATCGTGAACCTGGCCTCCCTGGCCGGGCGGAAAGGGGGACATCCGGGATCGGTGGCGTACGCGACGGCCAAAGGGGCGGTGCTCACGTTCACCCGTGCGTTGGCGGCCGAACTGGCGCCGCACGGGATTCGGGTGAATGCGGTGGCTCCGGGATTGATCCTTGGCACCAGCTTTCACGCCACCCATACGACGCCGGAATCGGCCCGGCAGACCATCGCCGGCATCCCTCTCGGTCGGGCCGGCAACCCGGACGATGTGGCCCGGGCGGTCGCGTTCCTGGCGGGCGAATATGACGGGTTCATCACGGCGGCGACGCTCGACGTCAACGGCGGCGTCTATGCCTGCTGACCGCGTGCGTGCACCGGCCGGTTGATTCCGCGCCGATCACGACCAGACGCGGCGCAGGAAGGCGGCAAAATTGCCGCAAAATATCCGGTCGATGTCCTCGGGGCGGAAGCCTCGCCCGGCGAGGAGCGTCCGGAGCCGGGCCAGATCGCTGATGCGATCCAGATCGGTCGGCGTCTGCTCCGTGCCAAAACCCCCGTCGAGGTCGCTGCCGATCCCGACGTGGCAGGCATTGCCCGCCAACTGGCAGACGTGGTCGATGTGCTCGCAGATCCTCTCCAGTTTCAGATCGAAGTCGGCGGGACGGGATCGCCCGATGACATAGCCGTGGACCAACATCACGGCATCGAGCGCCATCCCGATGACCGCATCCCGTTCGAGCAAAGCCCGGATCTGGACATCGTCAAATTGCCGGTTCCAATCCGCCAGCGCCCGGCAGTTCGAATGACTGGCCCAGACGGGGCCGTCGAAATGGCGCAGCGCGTCCCAGAAACTCTCCTGGCAGAGGTGGGTCACATCAAGGATGATCCCGAGGCGGCGCATCTGGACGAGGAGTTCGCGACCGCGCGCCGTCAATGGTCCCTCATCGTCCGTGCCGTGGCCGAAGATCCCCGGGCCATAATGCACCGGGCCGATCGCCCGCACGCCGGCCGCATAGATCCGGTCCAGGTGCCCCCAGGAGACCAGCGGATCGGCATTTTCCATGCTCAGGATATAGCCGATCGGCGGGCGCTCCGTCAGGCGAGCGGCATCCGGGCTCCAGCGGGCAATCTGGGCATCGAGTTCGGCGCTCGTGCGAATGGGGGTCAGCTCGCCACCAGTCTCCATCTCGCGATACCAGGCCAGTTGTCCCTGTGCGGCGGCCCACGCCTGTTCCTGGCTGTGAAAACTGGGGACGCGGTCGCTGCCCGTGAACCGGGAGGGATGCGGGGCGCAACGGGCCAGCAGCGTCGCGACACAAAGCCCGATGCCGCCGCGGCGCATCTCGGGAAAGCAGACGGTGCTGCTCGCGCGGCTCTTCTCGGCCAGGCCTGTTTCGCGCCGCCTGATTTCGTCCAGCGGCAGACGGAGGTCGCGATTGAATTCGAGGGCGTTCCACGCGAGGTCCAGGTGGGCGTCGAACAACAGCGACCGGCTTTCGGACCCGGCGGGTTTCACAATGTCAGGCGCCTTCCCCTCGCAGTGACAGACCACCGATCCACCGCCCGCCCGTCGCGCACGACCGTCGCCTCGGAATGGAGCGCCACGGTCGGGCAGATGTGGCGGGGGACGGCGTAAACGGTCGCGCCGACGGGATAACGGGCCGCCCGCGCGGTCTCGACGACCAGGTGTTCCTCGTTGTGGATGAGACTCCGGGCATCCTCCAGGCCGAGCAGGCGGGCGCGGGGCGGAGGCATTTCGCTCGCCACGGCCTTGTGGCCGAGATCGAGGCACAGGCGGTCGGGTGCGGGCCGGCTGACGACCCGGGTCAACAGGACGGCGGCAAACAGAAAATCCAAGTCGGGCAGCGTCTGCGCATAACCATCATCCCACAGCACCGCCGTGCCGGCGCCAAGCTCCAGGCCGTCGCAGGCGGCAAGAATGGGCAAGGTCGGCGTGCCGCCGGCCACGACGTGCGGGACCGGCAGGCCCGCGGCGCGCAGGCGGTCCCGCAAACGCAGCAGCGGCTGGATGGCCTCCAGGGCCTGCCGGGCGCGGAGGGTCCGGTCGGACGCATGAAGATGACCGTCGTAGCTGTGCAGCCCTGACGGCTGCAGTCCGGGCGTCCGGGCCAGCATTGCATAGAGGGCCTCGGCCTCGGGCCCGGGCGGTGCCCCGGTGCGCTGCATTCCGACGTCGACATCAAGGAGGACGTTGAGGACCAGGCTCCGGGCCGCCGCGGCCGCGCCGAGGCTCGCGATCGTGGAGGCGTTGTCGGCGAGACACGAAATCCGCGTCTGCGGGAAGGTGCGGGCCAGGGCGACGAACCGGGCCACGTGGGGGCCGACCGGCTGGGCCGCCAGGAGCACATCGCGGGCGCCGGCCGCCGCGCACATTTCGGCCTCGGCGATCGTGGCCGCCTTGAACTTGTCTATGCCCTGCTCGAGCTCCAGCGCCACGATCGGGGACAGCTTGTGAGTCTTCACGTGCGGACGGAGCCGTATGGCGCCGCCGGCCAGCGCGGCCATGCGGCGCAGGTTCTCCGCCACCCGATCGGGATAGATCAGCAGGGCGGGCGAGGGAATGTCGCCTTCGTTGGCGACCGCGTACCAGCGATCGGATCCGGTCATGATCGGCGCACCGCGACGGCCTCGATCTCGAAGCGGAGGGCGGCGCCCAGGCAGTTCACGAGCGTCATGCGCGCCGGATAAGGCGTCTGAAAATACTCCCTGTACAGTTCGTTGAAACGGGGCAGGTCCTGTTCGTCCCGGACATAATTGCGCGTGTGGATCACGTGGGCCAGATCGCTGCCGGCGGCCTCGAGGACCTTGCGGAGGTTTTCCAGGGACCGGCGAAATTCGCCCTCAAAGGTGTCGCCGATGATCTTGCCCGTGGCGTCGACTGAAGCCTGTCCGGATATGAAGATGAGATCGCCCAGCGCAACGCCCGGGCTGAAGGGGAGGTGCGACACCGGGGTATCGGCCTGCTTTGGGTAGGACGGGAGTGATCGGTTCATAGGAAGAAGGAGCGGTGAGTAAGTGCGGGAGCCCGTTCGTCATCGCATTAGCTGGCCGGAGCCGCCGCCCGCGACCAACGCCTCGACCTCGGCGCGCCGGATGAGCTTGAAGTCGCCGGGGACGGAATGGGCCAGGCACGAGGCGGCCGCAGCAAAGGCGAGGGCCCTCCCGGGATCGGCAAGTTCCGGGTCGCGCAGGGCGAAGATAAGCGAACCGGCGAATACATCGCCCGTGCCGATCCGGTCCACCACGTCCCAGATGGAGTACGGCTGATAGGCCTCGGCGCGCCGGGGGGCGGCATGCGTCTTCCCCGTCGCCGGGGAGAAGAGCAGGGCGCCCCATTCCTGGCGGTCGGCGGATAGACCACCGCGCAGTGTGATGGCGATGTGTTCCAGGTGTGGGTGCCGATCGGCGACCGCCCGGGCCACGGACAGCGGCCCCTGCAACGGGTCGTCTCCGGCGGATGCGATGCGGTGGTCCGCGTTGAGCCCGGCAATCAGGGCAAGATCGGCGACGCCACCGATGAGAACGGTGACGTGGGGCAGGATCTCGGCGAGCGTGCTCCTGACCAGTTGTTCCTGACCTCGGGCCGGATCCCATCGCCACAACTGGCGACGGAAATTGACGTCAAACGACACCTGCAGGCCCGCGCGGCGGGCGGCCGTCACCCCGGCAATCGTGGCGGCCGCCGCGGGGCGCGAGACGCCGGGCGAAATTCCGGTCGTGTGGAACCAGCCGGCCTCGCGGACGATTGCCTCCCAGGGATAGGTTTCCGGCGGTGCAAGGCTGAAGGAGGAGCCCAGGCGGTCGTAGATGACCCGGCCCGCCAGCTGGTTGGCCCCCGGTTCGGCGAAGAACAGTCCGAATCGATCCTGATCGACCAGCGCCACGTGCCTCAGGCCGACGCCGACGGCGCGGAGGCTGGCGAGACAGGCCTCCGCGACGTCATTTCGGGGCAGTGCCGTCACCAACTCCGCCGCTTGTCCGAGGCCGGCCAGGGTGGCGGCGACATTGGCCTCGGCGCCCGCGAATGACGTCTCAAGGCTCCCGGGCAGGGATTGCCGCAGGCGTCGGTGATGCGGGGACGACAGACGGAGCAGGATCTCGCCGAAACATGCCACCGGTTTCATTTGGATTATGGAGTAGGCGCTTGCACCCGTTTGGCCGGGCCGGGCCGAGGTGATGCGGTTGAGGACCGGCGGTTATGATCGGTTTCGTCGCGGCTCGGGCAGACCATACAGCTCCAGGGCGAGCCGGGCCGTCAGTTTGCGCACGTCGGGAGGCAGCGCTCGCCGCCACGGCCACTCGCGCATGCCGGCCAGACTGGCGACCGTGGCGCCCACTGCCTTGGTCGTGGCCGCAGCCTGGTCCACGGACACCTGCGCCAGCGAATCGTGCCGGCTGTGGTGCTGCCAGCGATGCCCTCCGTTGACATTCGCGCGGTAGATCCAGACCGACGGAACCCCGCACGCGGAGAACGGAAAGTGATCGGCGAACGGCGAGACGCCGCCTTCGATCCCGATGTTGAGGCCGGCGTTCCGAAGCTGTGAACCCACGGCCGCCGCCAGGCCTTTTTGCCCCGAGTGATAGAGGCTGGTGTGCCCGAGCGGCGAGGCGACCGAGTCCAGGTTGATGACCAGGCCGACCCGGCGGAGTTCGCGCCGGTGGCTCCGCACATGGTGAGCCGAACCGACCGAGAGCTGTTCCTCGGCGCCAAACGACACGAATTCGATCGTCCGCCGCAAGGTCGGCCGGGCGGCCAGCAGGCGCGCGAGTTCCAGGAGGCAGACGACCCCCGAGGCGTTGTCGTCGGCGCCGACGGTGGCCGGCTGCGTGTCGTGGT
>JBJKRV010000096.1:0-3464 GCA_046704465.1 Opitutaceae bacterium
TCCGGCGCCATCTCGCCATCGACCTGGATGGAAGGACCGTCCTAAAGGCCACGGTCGATGTCTATCCCGCCAATCCGGACCAGATCTATCCCGGGCGCAATCCTCTGGTCCGCGACGTCTGCCAGCCGCGCTTTACCGGACGGATCCTGCGCGAACGCCGGCTGGAACTCGGCCCTCCCCCTCCTCCTCCCCCCGCGCGCTGGGGACCGGTGCGGCTGCGTTTGCGCTTCCCCACCGTGCGCGGCGGCCCGCCGGAGCCGTTGGTGTCGACCGGCCGGACGGGCAAGGGCGACCTGCTGTTCGTGCAGGTTCTCCCCGACGGGCGCCTCCAGTTTGGTCACGACTGCTGGGGTTACTCGCCCATCCTGTCCGATCCGATCTCCGTCGACCTGACCAAGGTCCATACCATGGATGTGATCATGGGCTCCCTCTACCCGCCCGATGACCCCAAAGTCACCATCGCCATGCGCCATCGGCTGAGCGTGCGGCTGGACGGGCGGCGGGTGTTCGACGCCTACCGCACCTTCAATCCATCGACCGCGGATGAAATCACGTTCGGCTACAATCTGATCCACGCCAGCAGCGCCGTCGGCACGTTCACCGGCACGATCCTGTCGGAGGTGCCGATACCGCCGCAACCGCCGCTCCCCATGGACGACCAGTGGGGGCCGGTCAGCCTGACGGTCCGGTTTCCCGCCCACAGCAGCGGCCGGAGCGAGCCGCTGGTGCTCAACGGCGTCCGCGGTGCCTGCGACCTCGTCTACGTGCGCTACCTCGACGCGGGGCAAGTGAGTTTTGGCTTCGACCACTGGGGAGCGGGCGGGCCGCAGAGTCCGCCGGTCGCCGTGGATTACGCACAGCCGCACCACATCGAAATCGTGATGGGGTCGCTCTATCCGCCGCCGGGCGATCCATTCCTGCGACGCCACCCCCTCCCGGCCGGCACCGGCCTGCGGCGGCAGGTGCGGGTCACCTGCGACGGGCGGGTTGTCCTGGACACGACGACGCCGCTCTACCCGCCCCGGCCGGACACCGTGGCGATCGGCCGCAACGACGTCACCGCCTCGAGCTGCGCGACCCGCTTCACCGGCGCGATTATCCGCGCGGAGCGCCTGGCATGGTGAGCCGGGCGTCCCCGGCATAGACCTTGCCATCGTCGACCCCATGATGCCATCGTTCCGCGTTCTATCTTCTTCATCGGCTTCCATGTGTACGAACCAGAAGTGGCCCAAGGTCCTGCCGCCTCTCACGCCCGAACAGAAACGTATCAGCGACGATTTCATGAAGATCTGGCACGAAGTGCTGCCCCGGCGCTTCGGAATCGTTGAGATCTTCAACCACAAATTCCCCGTGCGGTTTTCGCCACGGGAGTTCAAGACCACCCTGGAGATCGGCGCCGGACTGGGCGAGCACCTGCACTACGAGAAGCTGACGCCCGAGCAGGAGGCGCAGTACTTCGCACTGGAATTGCGGGAAAACATGGCGGCCGAAATCAGGCGCAACTTCCCGCGTGTGCAGGCCATCGTGGGCGATTGTCAGGCCCGGCTGGATTTTGCCGACGGGTATTTTGACCGGATCATCGCGGTGCACGTGCTGGAACACCTGCCCAACCTCCCGGCGGCGATCCGCGAGGCTCACCGCCTGGTCAACAAGGAAACCGGCCGGTTCCTGGTCGTGATTCCGACCGAGGGCAGCCCGGCCTACACCATGGCCCGCAAGCTTTCGGCGGAACGGGTGTACAAGAAGCACTATGGGGGCGACTACTCGTGGTTCTACAAGCGCGAGCACATCAACCTGGCGCCCGAAATCTTCGAGGAGCTGGCGCCGTGGTTCACGATTGAATCCCGCAGCTATTTTCCGCTCAAAGTGCCCTTCATCTGGTGCAATCTCTGCATCGGTCTCGTGCTCAGACCCCGGGCCGTGTCGTCGAGCGGCTGAGCACTCCCCCGAGCCCGGGCCATGCGCCTGCCTCCACGGATCCGCGCCGCCAACGGGATGGTGGCCAGATGGGACCGGCTGCACGGAGTCGCCTCCGGGCCGCGAGGCTGCCCACCCACCGCAGTACCCCGACCCAGGTGTATTGGGGGCTGAACACCGCCGGCTCCAGCATCTGCGGTCCCATGTTCGGGGGGACCATCCTCGACGTGAGGACCGTCTCCCCGCAAGGAGGCGGATCCCGCTCGATTCCACTCGTGCTGGACCGTCCCGGCACGCTCTCGTTTAAGGTGCGCTTTGACGGGGACTTCGTCGGCAAACCCCAGCCGCTCGTCGTCACCGGCCGGCCCGGACAGGCCGATTTTCTCTTCGTCGTGGCGGACGACGCCGGCCCTCTCAGGTTCGGGTTGGATCACTGGGCGGTGGGGGAACGCCGCAGCGCCGCCGCGCCGTTCGATCCCGCCCGGTCCCACGATTTCGTCATCGACTTCGGCAGCATCCACGCCCCGGCCGGCGCGCAGCAGAAGCTGGCGCCGGAATACCGTGTCACGATGGATGGTCGCGTGGTGTTTTCCGGGCGGACGGCTTTCTGTCCCGCGCGTTACGCCCACGTCTTTATCGGCCGCTAATCCGCTGGGAGGCTCAAGCACCCGGCCGCGCCTGCCGCGTCGGATCACGCGGTTCAGAGTGCTGCCCTGCCCCCCGGATCCTCCGGCGCCGTCGAGAGCGCCTCCCCGGCGTCGGGGCGCGAAGAGACTTGCACGAATTCCCCTCGTGCAGAAGCTTCGCAGACTCCCTCATTTTCACCGTATGATGCAAAAAGTCTTCGTCACCGGCGCCGCAGGTTTCATCGGATCCAACCTCGTCGACCGCCTCCTTTCCGCGGGCCTGGCCGTCGTGGGTTGGGACAATTTTTCGACCGGTCAGGAGCGGTTCCTGGCGGAGGCCACCCGCCATCCGCGCTTCACCCTGAGGCAGGGCGACAACCTCGACCTGCCCGCGCTGACCGCGGCGATGGCCGGCTGCGACTTCGTCTTTCACCTCGCGGCGAACGCGGACGTGCGGTTCGGCACCGAGCACCCGCGCAAGGATCTTGAGCAGAACACAACCGCGACCTTCCATGTGCTCGAGGCCATGCGCGCCAACGGGCTCCGGCGGCTGGCGTTCTCCTCGACCGGTTCGGTCTATGGCGAAGCCGCCGTCATTCCCACGCCGGAGGACGCCGCGTTTCCGATCCAGACCTCCCTGTACGGCGCGTCGAAGCTGGCGGGCGAGGGCCTGATCGCCGCCTATTGCGAGGGCTTCGAATTCGAGGGCTACGTGTTCCGCTTCGTCTCCATCCTCGGCGAGCGCTATACCCACGGCCACGTCTTCGACTTCTATCGCCAGCTGTCCGAGCATCCGGACCGGCTCCGCGTGCTGGGCGACGGCACGCAGCGAAAGAGCTACCTGTACGTGCAGGATTGCGTCGACGCCATGCTGCACGTCATCCGGCTCGGCACCGCCGCGCGTGCCAAACACCGGGTCGA